>NZ_JBFUAP010000010.1:0-249932 GCF_056406215.1 Mucilaginibacter sp. P1_D10
TATCCATATTGAATCGGATAAAAAACGTCTTGCTAAAGCTTGTATTCAAACTCATTCATTCGGACACACTGTTTAATCAAGAAATCTTCATGAAAAATAAACTATCATGGCAAAAACATTTGCATATGTCATAGTAATCAACATGACGGTTATAGTTTGATCATTTTCGTGGCATCACGAAAATGATCAAACTACCTATTGCTCTTTACAAAATCCTCCAACTCGTTTTTGCTGGCCTCGTCGCCAAAAAGGTCTTGTATTTTGTCGTATTTTTTATAGTCTACCGTGTAGGCGAAGGCAAACTTAGCGCAGATGAGTTTGCTTTCATCTGCCGAGAATTGGTTAAGCAGCGTAGTCAGCTGCTCTACCGTGATGCCCTTATCCTTTACCCCCGCCTTTAACGCCTCCACCTTTTCGGCATCGCTGCCTTTTTGCTGCATACCGGTAAGGATGGCCTTTGCCTGCGCATCCGTCATGGCTTGTTTGGGGTGCTGTATTTTTTGCGAAAAGGCAAGGGTGGTTATGGTTATTAGTAAGGTGATGATGCAAAGTATCTTTTTCATGATGAGCCGGGATTGATTGATGCTAAAATAAGGAATTACCAGGTAAATGGTTTTACCTTTTCAATGGCGGCGGTAAATTCCGCCAAAGTTAATGCTGTATTTGGCGCGTCGAGGGTGTGCTCGATGGATTCGAACTCGTGCCAGGTATGGTCTAATTGGTTGTTCCATGTGTGGAAGTGGAGATCGGGCAACAGCCATTGGTCTGCGTAGAAATAAGTCTCATCGATGAGTTTGGATTGGATGAGGATTTCTAAATCCGACAAACCTACATTGTCGGGATTGACGAAGACAACCCAGCTGTGGTTTTTGTAGTTGCCGGCATCGCGGTAGCGGTAATTGAATTTAATATTGGTCATGCGGCTAATTTAGCCGGATAGGATGGGGTAGGCAATGGGATATGAGTGAAGTTTTAAATCTTGAAAGTGCTGTTATGCACTTTCAGGAACTCCACATCAATCGAAAACTTTTTGGGCGCAAACAAGGGCATGCCATCGTAAGCGATGAAGTTTTCGTGAATGCTTGGGATATTGCTGCTTTTGTGAAAGACGGATGATATCTTGATTTTGAAATCTTCGGTAATGGTTAACAGTCCCCTGTCGAAAGCCTTATCGTGCAGGCAATTTAAAGCCAGGCCATTCTTGGGATTAAGGCGATTGCCCTCGTCTTTGCTCCAAGGCAAAATATGACTGGCAACCAGCAGCGATGTTTGGTCGATACCCGTAATACAGCATTGGTTATCGAAATTGCTCAACACCATCTTGCGGAACGCCGTTTGATTAAGCCGCACCAATACAGAGCGCACGACTTCCTTGCCTTCTCTTTGCTCGAACTCTTCTTCCTCGATAGGATTTAAAGCTTCGATAGTGGTGTTCTTCTTTTGCGCGAGCAGCACTTCGCTTTCAATGAATTGCTGGTCCCAATTGTGCATATATTCTTGCCAAACCTGCTTATCCAGTTTGCTGGCGTTCTCCAAACCCCTAATACCCCGCGCCTGTAGCTTAGGGTCGAAACTGGCGAAATTGCCCAGCTTGCGGGCAATAGCCGATGGACTCCTATCGATAATGGCGGCCAACTCTTTAACCTCGGCGTTATTGGCATGCATCTGCCCGAACCGTATTTTGCTATACAGGTTTATGGCGAGGATGAGTTGCTCTTTTGTCCATAGGGTTTGTCCGGGTTTCATGTTAATTTTCTATCTCGAAAAATACATGTTTACAATCTGTATTTATGCATTCTTCGATTTTTAATTGGAGGAGGGTGTGGAGAAAGTTGGATAGCTCTTCGGTTCTTGCTCCGCAGATGGGGCAGGTGGTGGGTTGGTCAGTGGTTATTAAATAATACACTGTCATGCTAGTAGATGCGAAAAATTGCTATCAATGTCATTTAACTTATCGCCTTCTGGTATTCTCATCACCTCATCATGGCTAAGACTTACAAGTTTGTACCCATCTCTTTTTACAAGTATTGAATAAACTTGATTTGGCAGAAAACGTCTCTCACCATTGACCAACAGCCATTTTTTATTTGTCGCAGTATCTATCATTATCTTGCAACCGTATAATACTGGAATGTATAGTTGCTTATCTATTATTTGCTTTGCTTCCGTATGATTAATGGACTTCCTATCTTTTCTGTTTAAACCATAAACATGTAAAGAAAATGCACTATCATCGGCAATATATGTTAGTTTTTCGTTTTGAAAAAGATAAAGTCCTTCTCGATTGTTAAGTTCAACAATATCTCCGTCCAATAAACCGAGCTCATTAACGGGTCTGATTATTGGTTTTACCATTCTATTGACCGGATTGTTATTGATTAGGCCTTTTATTTGCGTTAAAAATTCATCTATGTGGCGTGTAATTTCCCCCAGTTTAACTCTATTATTTTCAGCTTTTTCTTCATCAATAAACTTCAATAAGTTTTCCTTTTTATTGATTTTTAGCAACTGATTTGGTTCATGTATAAAGCCTACCGAGGTGTAGTCTATCGGTGGAACGATAAATGGAACAACCTTATTGCTTAACACCCAAGCCGCTCCCATTTCGTTCAAACAAACTTCACTTGTTCTGTAGTTTTCAGAGATTATTAATATAACTAATGAGGCTTGTTGCAGCTTTTGTTTAATTGCGTCTCTGAAATCTTCGCCAGATCTTATTGAATTCTCATCTAGGGAAGTGCAGAACAACTGATCGCTTTCTATTTTTAACGACAGTTTGAGAATCTTGTCGACAAAGGCTTTGACAATTAGCGCGTCTTTAGAAGAATGGCTGATAAATATTAGCAAATCATCTACCTTCTTTTGCGGCAATTTATTAAAAAGATTGTTCGAGGATGGATCGTATTGCGTCTTTGCCGTAGCATCTAATCCAGAAACAGCCACATTCCAAGCATAGGTGTCACGCTTTGTTTCTAATGCAGCTTCTTTAGCGTTGCTGCCACTTTTTGCAGCTACCTGTATGGAAGCATCGCTATCTTTCAACAATGATTTATAATCCTCGCCCGCTTTACCCAATATAGCAATAATAGCATCAATAGGTACGGCATCACCCTCCTTTACACCTATATAAAGCAGAGTTCCATTCTGGTACAATTCAAAATCCATAGTAGCTTTGTCAGTTTCAACCTCAGCCAAAACATCGCCCGACTTTATTGTGTCACCAACTTTTTTAAGCCATTTTCCTATTACCCCTTCGGTCATAGTATCGCTCATCTTGGGCATTCTAATTACTTCAGCCATATCTTCTTATTGCTAATATTCAGGTATCAATTAGTCTTTGGGGACGCTTTTTTTGCGTAAAATCGCTTTGCCCTACCAGTTCTAAAGTAGTCCATGATTAGATTACCAAATACTCATTTAGAATATTTCCCACATTAAGACAATGATCTAAATCGAAGGATGAAAAAAGGTAAACCAACGTTCAATTAGGCTACTTAAGAATTGCTAATATAAGTTATTGAAGTAAATAATTAAATCGCATTCTTCCGCACCACCATCTCCGGCTTGGTATCCTTCCCGCGTATGCGCGACATATTGTAGCTTCGGGTTTCTTTGGAGTGTACATCGGCCATGCAGGGTAAACTTACGGTTTCCGGCTTTGTTTAGCAAGCTCACCAATTACCGGCGCATGCGGGCTTGCACATCGTATTCAGCAGCCTTTCCTCCCCAAAAACAGGCTGGAAATTCCTGGAAATCCATAGCTAAAATTGGCACAAAACCTGGAAAAACCTGGAAATTTTTTTGGAGCAGCGTATGGCCCGTTTTGCTTAAAAACGCCCTTTCCATGCAAATTAGGCCCTTTTTACAAAATAGCCCCAAAGGCCCATAAGTCCCAAAAAGCAGAGAAAAACACCGAAAAAACTCCGATTTTCTCGGGTATTTTGGTAAATTTTAGCAAAAAAACGAAGGCAAAATGAGGATACAAGGGTAGCCGGTCCGGGCACAATTTTCCGGTGTTTCCCCAAATTTCTATAAAACAAAACCTGGACAAAAACCATCCACTCACCACCCACTATTCACTAATACTGCCCAATACTCAGCAGCACAAACGTGCAGGCGTAGTCGGTTTCTATGCCCTGCGACGGAACTCCGCCTAACCCGCCGCCGCCGACTTAAGCATCAAAATTGTAAACCTATAGCCGGATTTTACTTCAGAGGTGTTTCCCTTATATCGAAAAAAGTGTCCCACCTCTTGCGACGCAAAAAATAAAAAATAGCATAATTTCCTTTAAATAAGCACTTTATGGGTTTTATCTCAAGTTTAGGGATGTTCCAAAGTGTTCCGCTGAAAACTGCAACTATTTGATAATCAGCAACCGTTTAAAAAATAGTGTCCCACATTCAAAGTGGAACACCCGGCACACTCACTAATATTGCCCAATACTCAGCAGCACCAGCGTGCAGGCATAATCTGTTTCTATGCCCTGTTCCTGTGCCATGCGGCGGAGGTCGGCGTTCTCGGTGCCGGGGTTAAAGATGATGCGTTTGGGTTTGGTATTCAGGATATAATCGTACAGTGGCGGCTGGTTCTGCGGGCCAACGTACAGGGTAATGGTATCTATATCGGTATGGATGGTCTCGGGCTTTTCGATGGGTACGCCGGCCACCTCGCCGGTTTTGATGCCCACGTTTACGATGCTATGCCCACGGCTCACCAGTCGGTTAGCGGCCAGGTAAGCGTAGCGGCTGGCATCGGGCGTGGCGCCAAGTATCAATGTTTTTTTATCGGCCATAGTTTTAGAACGTGCAAGGTAGGGATTTGGTTTTTTAGCCCCCTCTATATCTCCCCCGGCAGGGGAGAATTTACTTTTTGGTGATTTGAAGCCCTCCCTTCCGGGGAGGGTTTGGGTGGGGCTGATTTATTTTTATTTATTTAAAATGTTTTAAACCCACGGTCGTCTTTATCTTTAAACACTCATACAATTGCAAAGCGTAGTAATGCCCCAGGATAAAGAAAGCCATATCATACACACCATAAAGGCGTATGGTAAAAGCCTGTTGGGGTTTATCCGCAAGCGGGTGAAGAGCGATGCCGATGCCGAAGACATCCTGCAGGATGTTTGGTACCAGTTCAGCAACGTACTGAATTCGGAGCCCATTGAGCAAACCAGTGCCTGGCTGTACCGTGTTGCGCGCAACAAGATACTCGACAAGCATAAAAAACACACCGAAACCCTGCTGGACGATATGGCAGGCAACGATGGCGGCGAAGATGACGATGCGCCCAACTTTAGCGAGATACTCCTCGCCGAGGCCCGCACGCCCGAAACCGAATACATACGCAACCTGTTTTGGGAGCAGCTCTTCATAGCGCTTGACGAACTGCCCGAACAGCAGCGGCAGGTGTTCACCTGGCACGAACTGGAGGACATCCCCTTCGAGGAGATTGCCAAACGCACCGGAGAAAACACCAACACCTTAGTATCGCGCAAGCGCTACGCGGTACTGCACCTGCGCAAACGCCTGAAGCAGTTGTATGATGAAATGAATGATTATTGATTTAAAAAAATAAAGAAATGTACACAAAACATAAAGCAAAGCTATTCCTGATACCTTTTGGGATAGCAGCCATATTAGCCCTTATTAGTTACGTAGTAATGCAGCTTTGGAACCACCTGCTGCCCGATATACTGCACGTTGGCACCATTACTTATTGGCAGGCCATGGGGATATTCATCCTGAGTAAGATACTCTTCGGCTTTGGTGGCAAAGGCGGCGGTGGTGCCCCATGGATGCGCCGCAAGCAAATGATGGAAGAACGCTTCCGCAACATGAGTCCCGAAGACCGCGAGAAATTCAAGTCCCAATGGAAAGACCGCTGCGGCTGGGGCCGTAGGGGCGAACACCGCCGTGGCGGCTGGGACGCCTTCAGGGACGAAAAACCCGAAGCCGACTTTAAGGAAGAAGAGAAAAAATAACAACCAAAACTCCATGTCATTTCGAGGCAAGCGCAGCGACGAGAAATCTTGTTAAATAAGCACATCGAACATGCAAGGTGGCGATCCTTGCATCAACAACAAGATTTCTCCCTCGCTATCGCTTGGTCGAAATGACAAAAGGGTTTTATCTATATATACATCACCCACAAAAACACCAACCTATGGATGTGCTGATATTTAAAACAAGCGTAGCCACGCCCAGGCAGGCAAACCGCTTACAACCATTGCTAAGCGCGCTATCAGATATCAAACGCTACACCTTCGATCTGGAAGATTGCGACCGCGTGCTCCGCATCGTAAGCACCCGTATCGAACCACAAACCATCAAGCATATCCTTAGGGTAGCGGGGTTTAGCTGCGAAGAGTTGGTTTAAGAGCTGGCTGTATAAAGTAGCAGTAGCAGTAGCAGTTGCAGAGTGCAGACTCCTGCTACCGCCACGGCCGCTTTCCTTCTGCTACCGCCACTGCTACTTTCCGCCTGCTACTGCCACTGCTACTTTCCGCCTGCTACTGCCACTGCTACTTTCCTCCTGCTACTGCCACTTCCCCCTGCTACCGCCACTGCTACTTTCCTCCTGCTACTGCCCACTTCCCCCTGCTACTGCCATTTCCCCCTGCTCAGAAACCCCTAAACCAGCCTCCATACCACACCATCTACCTCATTTAAAATCAAGGGGCTGCAAAAAGTAAATACCATTTGTAAATTTAACAAATACGCGTATCTTTGCAGTCCCGTAATTACGGGGTATAGAATACGTTTAATAAATTTAATTTAAAGCAAGTGAATACGTTAAGTTACAAAACTGTCTCAGCCAACAAGAAAACCGTTAGCAAAGAATGGGTTGTTGTTGATGCAAACAATGAGATTTTGGGGCGCTTGTGTACTAAGATCGCTATGATGATCAGAGGTAAGCACAAGCCAGGTTTCACCCCACACGTAGACTGCGGAGATAACGTTATCGTTATTAATGCAGACAAGATTAAACTGACCGGAAACAAGTTTAGCGATAAAACTTATGTTTCTTACACTGGTTATCCAGGTGGTCAGCGTTTCATTTCTCCAAAAGAGTTAATGGCAAAACATCCTGAGCGTGTGATTGAAAAAGCCGTACGCGGTATGTTGCCTAAAAATCGTTTAGGCCGTGCTATTTACGGTAACCTGCACGTTTATGCAGGCGCAGAGCACCCTCATGCAGCTCAAAATCCAAAAACCATTTAATTAACAGGAGAAAAGAAAAATGCCAACAACTAACACTTCAGGCAGAAGAAAAACAGCAGTTGCCCGCATCTATTTAACTGATGGTGCAGGCGCAATTACCGTAAACGGTAAAGATTACAAAGAGTACTTCCCTACCTTACCTTTACAATACATCGTTATGCAAAGCACAGAAGTTTCTGGCTCGGCTGGTAAATTCGATGTAAAAGTAAACGTAGCAGGTGGTGGTGTAAAAGGACAGGCAGAAGCCGTTCGTTTAGCTATTGCGAAAGCTATTGTTGAACTGGATCCGGAGAAAAAACCGGCACTGCGCGCTAAAGGTTTGATGACACGTGATGACCGCATGGTTGAGCGTAAGAAACCAGGTCGCAGGAAAGCACGTAAGAGATTCCAATTCAGTAAACGCTAAAATTTTAGGAGGACAACAACAATGGCAAGAACAACATATCAGGATTTACTGGATGCAGGTGTACACTTTGGCCACCTTACCCGCAAATGGGACCCGAAAATGTCACAGTACATTTTTATGGAGCGCAACGGTATCCACATTATCGATCTAAACAAAACCTTATCTAAGGTTGAAGAAGCTGCTGCAGCTATAAAACAAATCGTAAAATCGGGCCGCAAGGTATTATTCGTAGCTACCAAGAAACAAGCTAAGGATATCGTAGCCGAGCAAGCGAAACTGGTAAACATGCCCTACATCACCGAGCGTTGGTTGGGTGGTATGTTAACCAACTTTGCTACCGTACGCAAGTCGATCAAAAAGATGTCTAACATCGATAAATTGACTAAAGACGGTACTTACAGCAACCTTTCTAAAAAAGAAAGATTGATGATACAGCGCGAGCGTATCAAATTAGAAACTTTGCTTGGTGGTATATCGGATCTTAACCGTTTACCTGCTGCTTTGTTCCTTATCGACGTGAAGAAAGAGCACATCGCTGTTTCAGAAGCTTTGAAATTAAACATCCCGACTTTCGCGATGGTTGATACAAACTCTGATCCTTCTAACATCGATTTCCCTATCCCGGCTAACGACGATGCTACCAAATCAATCTCTTTGATTACCGGTATCATCATCAAAGCTATCGAAGAAGGTTTGGAAGAACGCAAACGCGATAAAGAAGACGAGACTGAAAAAGAAGCTGCTGCTGCTAAAGCAAAGGCTGACGCACCGGAAGTTACAGATCGTTCTGCAGCTACCGAAGGCGGTAAAAGGAGAAGGACCGCAGAAGTTACAGCAGAAGCTGCTGAAACCGAAGCCCCTGCTGCTGAGTCAACAGAAGAATAATATTGGTGAGTGGTGGGTAGTGAATGGTGAGTTGTTCCAACCCGCTGGTTACTATTCACCACTTATTCATTAATAAAATTTGGTGTTTGGAGATAGGATGTAAAACTACTCACCACTCACTATCCACTATTTAACTAAAATACAATGTCTACAGTACAAATCTCTGCATCTGATGTAAACAAACTGCGCCAGCAAACCGGTGCAGGCATGATGGATTGCAAAAAAGCTTTAACTGAAACCAACGGCGATTTTGAAGCTGCTATTGATTTTTTAAGAAAAAAAGGAGCTAAAGTGGCCGCAAGTCGTCAGGATCGCGAAAGCAACGAAGGCGTTGTTATATCACGTACTTCAGCAGATGCTAAACGTGGTGTTATCATCGAACTTAACTGCGAAACAGATTTCGTAGCTAAGAATGCCGAATTCGTAGCATTTGCCAACGAAATTGCTAACATTGCTGTTGAGGCTAACCCAAAAAACATCGAAGAGCTTTACGCTTTAAGTATCGACGTTGAAAACGCTAGTGTTAAAATTGGTGATGCTATCATCGATAAAACAGGCAAAATCGGCGAGAAAATCGGCGTATCTAAATACGAAGTAATCGAAGGCGAAAAAGTTATCGCTTACATACACGGTAACTTCCGTTTAGGCGTATTGGTTGGCTTAAGCAAAAATGTTGATGGTGCCGACGAAGCAGGTAAAGACGTTGCCATGCAAATTGCTGCCATGAACCCGGTTGCTATAGATAAAGATGGTGTTGATGCATCAGTTATCGAGCGCGAGCTTGAGATTGCAAAAGACGTTATCCGCGCAGAAGGCAAGCCAGAAGCAATGGTTGAAAAAATCGCTGCCGGCAAGCTGAACAAATTCTACAAAGACTCAACCTTACTAAACCAGGAGTTTGTAAAAGACTCTTCGAAGAACGTAAGCCAGTTTTTGGATAGCATTGATAAGGGCCTTACCGTTACCGCATTTAAGCGGGTAGCTTTAGGAGCTTAAATATATTATCCCCCTCGTTTTTAACGAGGGGGATTTTTTTTGCTTGCCCCACCCAACCCTCCCCTGAAAGGGAGGGCTTTATTGTGAAAGGGGACGCTATGGAATACAAATTAAAGTCTCCCCCTTCAGGGGGAGATTTAGAGGGGGCTAATATGATAACAGCACTTCATAATCTTAAACTCATCTCTAACGGTGCCATCACCGATGGTAAAGCAATCCTAATTTCAGGCGATAGCATTGTCGACGTGGTTGACCAGTCGGCCATCCCGCAGGAAGCATCAAAAAAGGATTTGCAAGGCGCATACCTCGCGCCCGGCTTAATAGATCTGCAGATTTACGGCAGCGGCGGAAAATTGTTCGCCGGCACGCCGGAAGTGGCTGCTTTAAAGCGAATGGAAGATGACCTGCTTAACCAGGGCACCATCGGCTTTTTTGCCACCATTGGTACCAACACCAACCAAATTGTTGAGCAAGGCATAGCTGCGGCAATAGCCTACCGTGCCGAAGCACGCGGATGCTTCTGGGGTTTGCACCTCGAAGGCCCATACCTGAACCCCGCAAAAAAAGGCGCACACCCCGAAAAGTATATCAAAAAAGCTACCCTTGCCGAAGTAAAATGCTGGGTGGAGAGTGCCGAAGGCACCATTAAGATGATTACTATTGCGCCCGAACTGCAGGAGCAGGAGGTGATAGATTATCTGCATGCGCAAGGCATCATTATATCATCGGGCCATAGCAATGCCACTTATGAGCAGGGCAAGGCGTTCTTAAACAGACCCATCCCGGCGGTTACGCACCTGTTTAACGCCATGCCGCAGATGCATCACCGCGAGCCGGGCTATATCCCTGCGATATTCGAAGAAAAACCCTACACCAGCATCGTAGCCGATGGCAACCACGTAGATTGGCCCATGATACGCCTGGCCAAACGCGAATTGGGCGATAAGCTTTTCCTGATAACCGATGCCGTTACCGCTGCCACAGAAGGCGCTTACCAGCACCGTTTAGAAGGCGGTAAATACGTAATGCCCGATGGTACACTTTCCGGCTCGAGTTTAACCATGCTGAAAGCGGTGCAAAATTGCGTAGAAAAGGTGGGCATTGAATTAGCTGAGGCCATCAACATGGCATCCAAATATCCGGCTGAGTTATCAAAAATGAACCTTAATGGCCAAATCGTTGCGGGTTTTTACGCTGACATGCTCATTTTTGATGAAAATTATCAAATTAAGGGAACAATATTAAAAGGGAATTTATTAACAGAGGCGATATAAAGTTTTAACAATACCATTAATTAACTATTTTTGACAAATCATCCTTCTACATGAAATACAAAAGAGTTCTCCTAAAGCTTAGCGGCGAATCCCTGATGGGGCAAAGACAATACGGTATTGATAACAACCAGGTCTTGCAATACGCGCAAGACATCAAAGCCGTAAAAGAACAAGGTATAGAAATTGCAGTAGTAGTAGGAGGTGGCAACATCTTCCGCGGCCTGAGTGCCGAAAAAAGCGGCATGGAACGCGCCCAGGCAGATTATATGGGCATGCTGGCCACCGTAATAAACTGTATGGCGCTACAGAATGCATTGGAAAGCGTGGGAGTTGATACCCGCCTGCAATCGGCCATTAAAATGGAGCAGATTTGCGAACCATACATCCGCCGCCGTGCTATGCACCATTTGGAATGCGGCAAAATCGTCATCTTTGGCGCAGGCACAGGTAACCCGTATTTTACTACCGATACTGCTGCATCGCTACGCGCTATTGAAATAAAAGCCGATGTGGTTTTAAAAGGTACCCGCGTAGATGGTATATACACCGCCGATCCGGAGAAAGACCCATCCGCAACCCGTTATGATGAAATATCTTTCCAGGAAGTGTATGATAAAGGTCTTAGCGTAATGGATATGACCGCCATTACCCTTTGCCAGGAAAATAAGTTGCCTATTATCGTATTCGATATGAACAAACCGGGCAACTTTATGAAGATTGCTCAGGGCGAACCCATTGGTACGCTGGTAAAATAAAGAATTGTTTACAAAGAATAAAAAAGCGCCATGCCGGTTTTACCGTTCATGGCGTTTTGGCTTATTGGGAATAATTGTTTTACTATTTTTTCATCGTACAGAGCCCTTTCGCGCTTTAAAACCACCGGTTTTGCCTGTTTTTTTGGCATTTTCTGCCCGCCGAATCTTTTTTCAAAAAAAAATTAACCAAAAACTAATCCAAACAAAATCCGCGTGTAATTTATTCTCGTTTATATATGAATTATAGCATCCCCCTCTATTGAAACAGACAATGAAGAATTTGTTGAATTTTAAAGTAAAAGCAGTAGCGGCCAACATCCGCAACAAACGAGAAGAATTGAATTATACCCAGGAATATTTAGCTGCAAAGCTCAGTATTTCGCAAAACGCCTACAGCAAAATTGAGCTTGGGTACACCAAGATTACCGTCGAGCGCCTGTTCCAGATCGCTGATGTGCTAGAGACGGACGTGCTCGAGCTTATCAAAACGGAGGATGCCGAGGCAGCATAATTTCATAAATTAACCGGAAACCAAATCTGATAAAATATATTTGCGGCAAATTGTGATGATATGAGCCATGCAGATATAATATCCCAAACCATCCGTTTTGTGCAGGATACCCTTAAGGGTGCCGAGGGTGGCCATGATTGGTGGCACATCAATCGCGTGCACACCAATGCCAAACGCATTGCTCAATCAGAAACGTGCGATGCCCTGGTTGTTGAGCTTGCAGCACTGCTGCATGATATAGCCGACAGCAAATTCCACAACGGCGATGAAGAGATAGGGCCCAAAACCGCTGGTGATTTCCTCCATAGCATCGCAGTCGATGCCGCCACTGTGGAACACGTACAGCAAATCATCAGGCACATGTCCTTTAAATCCAGTTTCGATAAGGTAACCTTTTACTCTCCGGAGCTTGGCGTAGTACAGGATGCCGACCGGTTGGATGCCATTGGTGCTATTGGCATTGCCCGCGCATTTACCTACGGCGGCTTTAAAGGTCGCGAAATTTACAACCCCGATATTGTGCCGAACCTTAACATGAGTAAGGAAGCGTATAAAAATACCGCAGCGCCCACCATCAACCACTTTTACGAAAAACTACTGTTGCTTAAGGATAAGATGAACACCGATACCGGCAAGCAAATGGCGGCCCAAAGGCATCAGTTTATGCAGGATTATCTGCAGCAGTTTTACAGCGAAGTGCAATAACCAATAGCCTCATTCCCTTGTTATAACATTATGAATAAGCCCCTACTTTTTATCGCCCTGTTATTTATTTGTACAACCGGGCTGGCGCAGGATACCCTAAAGCAGCAACGGTTTAACCTGCATTTTCAGCAAACTATCATTACGCAGTTTAAGCCTGCATTCAGCGCGCCGTACACGGGCGACAACAGCTTGTTGACAAGCAAAGAAACCCAAACATCCTTAACCACCACATTATTCGGTGGTGCCCGTTTGTGGAAAGGCGCGTCGGCTTATTTCAACCCCGAGATGTCGGGTGGCGCGGGCTTAAGCAAAACGCTCGGCATAGCCGGTTTCCCTAATGGCGAAACCTTTAGGGTAGGCGGTGCCGAACCCAAGATATATATCGCCCGGCTGTACTTCTCGCAAAATTTTGAATGGGGCAATGATAAAGATACCCTTGCCGATGACGTGAACCAATTGGCCGGCTTACGCAGCAAGCGTTACCTTAATTTTACTGTGGGTAAATTCGGCATGGCCGATTTTTTCGATGGCAACGAGTTTAGCCACGATGCGCGTTCGCAGTTCATGAACTGGTCGCTGATGGATAACGCCGCCTGGGATTATCCCGCCAATACCCGCGGATATGTAATGGGTGCCATGGCCGAGTTAGGCCAACCCACCTGGGCCCTGCGCTTTGCTTTTACTATGACTACCACATCCGCCAACGGCGCCATTTGGGACGAACGCATCTCCCGTGCAAATACGCAAACTTTAGAATACGAGAAACGCTATCAGCTAAACGGACAAAAGGGTACCATTAGGGTGTTAGGTTTCCGCAACAACGGCAAAATGGGCAATTACCGGCTGGCACTTGCGCAGCAACCCCTTGCCCCAGTGGTAGATACCAACCTGGTTTATGGCAAGCATAAGATGGGTTTTGGCATAAGTGCCGACCAGTACCTGAGCAAGAATTTTGGTGTATTTGCCAAACTGAGCTACAACGATGGTAAAACCGAAACATGGGCGTTTACAGAAATAGACCGCTCGATAAGCCTTGGCGCCGTATTAAAGGGTGGCAGCTGGAACCGCAAAGACGACGAGCTTGGCCTGGCCCTGGTGGGCAACGGCATCTCCAAACCCCACCGCGATTATCTGGCCGCAGGTGGTTACGGCTTTATCATCGGTGATGGTAAACTCAATTATGCTTCTGAGTTGGTAGCCGAGGTTTATTACAAACTTAACGCTTACCAGAGCAAACTATGGCTTACGCCCGATTACCAGTTTATTGCCAACCCGGCATACAATAGTGATAGAGGACCGGTACACGTATTCTCGTTAAGGGCGCACGTAGAGTTTTAACAGATAAAATCAACAGCATCAAATATTATGCTTGTTGCAACGTTTATTTTGCGGCATTAAACTAATGGCCGTAAAACAAGTCTGTACTGATAGAAAGAACCCAGAGATGAGAAAAGCATTTTTAGCAATAACCCTTTTAATAACCGGCATTACCGCGTTTGCGCAAGTAAAAAACAACGTTACCAAATCCTCCATCACCTTTAAAATAAAAAACCTGGGTATTTATACCGGCGGCAAACTGGGCACAATGCAAGCCAGCGTAGCCTTCGACCCGGCAAAATTGGCCGACAGTAAAATAGAGGCCATTGCCGATGCAACTACCCTCAATACCGAAAACGAGATGCGCGATAACCACATCAAAAACGAGGATTTTTTCGATGTGGCCAAATACCCTAAGATAACCATGTCTTCGCTTTCTTTCAGCCGCAAAAACGCAAGCAATTATGTGGGCAGGTTCAATCTCACCATAAAAGATAAAACCAAGCAGGTAGATGTGCCCTTTAGCTACCTGCCAACCGCAGCCGGTGCCAATTTAAAAGGCAGCTTCAAGATAAACCGCAGCGATTTTGGCATAGGTGGCAGCACCCTTACCCTGGCAGATGAGGCCATAATTACCATTGAGGTAGAAACCGCCAAATAGCCGGGCTTAATACTTAACAATAATTTAATTGCAGCCGGTGCCGGCGCGGGCAAATCATTCATATACAAAGCGTAACTTTGTTGTATGAATTTGCGCGTACTGGTCCTAATTAACTCGGCGGCGGTGGCCATTAGCCTTTCGGCGGTAAACTATTACTTCCAGCATAAATGGTACGATATGATGATAACCTTTTTGGTTACGCTGATAAGCAGCTACATCGTATTCTACTACCTTATAGAGAAATACATCTACTCTAAAATAAAACTCATCTATAAACTTATCCATAACCTTAAGCTCGGCCGCGACTTGCGCGATGCCCTGGGCGAGCACGTAAGTGCTAACCCGATAAAAGATGTAGAGGAAGAAGTGAAAGAATGGGCCCGCCTTAAAAAAATAGAAGTGGACGACCTGAAGAAACAGGAACGTTTCCGCCGCGACTTCCTCTCAAATATATCGCACGAATTCAAAACCCCATTGTTTGCCATACAAGGCTATATTGAAGCCCTGCAGGATGATGACTTCGAGGACAAGGAAATGGCCACCAAGTTTTTGGAGAAAGCCTCAAAAAATGTAGACCGGTTGAGCTACCTCATAAAAGATCTGGACGAAATATCGAAGTTGGAATCGGGTGAGATACCTATAAATTATACTAAATTCAAGATAAACGACCTGATTAAGGAAGTTTTTGAATCGCTGGAGCTGAAAGCGAGGCAGCACCTTATCAAACTTACCTTTAAACAAAAATACGACGACGGTATCTACGTAAATGCCGACCGCGAGAAGATAAGACAGGTATTGGTAAACCTGATAGACAACTCCTTTAAGTACGGCAAAGAGGGCGGCGAAACCGCAGTAAGCATCTTTACCCTGCACGAGCAGGTGTTGGTAGAAGTTACCGATGACGGCATGGGGATAGAAGAAAAGTTCCTGCCGCGCCTGTTCGAGCGATTTTTCCGTACAGATACCAGCCGTTCGCGGCAGATAGGTGGTTCGGGCCTTGGCCTGGCTATCGTGAAGCACATTATAGAGGCGCACCAGCAAACTATCAACGTGCGCAGCACCGAGGGCCTGGGGTCTACATTTGGTTTTACGCTGCAAAAAACCAAGCAAATACTGCCTTTCCCCAATATACCCGTGTTAAAAAGTTAACATTAACTTAACATTGCAACCGTACCTTTACACCAAATACATAAAATAATGTCACTCAACAGTATCTTCCAGTACTTCGTCCCAAAAGATAAAAAAGTTTTCTTCCCGTTATTTGAGCAGGCCGCAAGCAATGTAGTAGCCATGGCAACTATTTTGGTAGAAGCAGTGAACAGCACCAACACTGGCACGCAGGAAGAACTGTTCAGGCAGATAGATAAACTGGAGAACAAAGGCGACGAGCTTACTCACCAGATATACCTGGAGCTTGGTAAAAACTTTATCACCCCGTTTGATAGGGAAGATATACACGCGCTGGCCACTGCAATAGACGATGTTGCCGATTATATACATGGTGCCGCCAACCGCATGGCCCTTTACAAAATCGACGACTTTAACGAACATATACGCAAGCTGTCTGATTTGATACTGCAGGCCTCCGGCGATCTGGAGAAAGCTGTACGCGAGCTAAAAGATCTGCGCAACGTACGCGCCATAGCCGACTCTTGCATACGCATAAACAGCGTAGAGAACCAGGCTGATTACGTTTTCGACCGTGCTGTTGCCGATTTGTTCCTATACGAAACAGACGCTATACGCCTGATAAAATATAAAGAGATACTGGCCGCTTTAGAAACCGCTACCGATATGTGCGAGGATGCGGCAAACGTAATGGAATCCATTTTAGTTAAAAACGCCTAACAAAAACCCATTAAATGGTTACCACCTTATTAGTTGTCGTAGTTTGCCTTGCGATTATCTTCGATTTCATCAACGGCTTTCACGATGCAGCCAACTCCATAGCCACCATCGTTTCTACAAAGGTGCTTACGCCTTTCCAGGCGGTGCTTTGGGCTGCTTTCTTTAATTTCCTGGCGTATATAGCGGTAAGGTATTGGGGTTTCCACGGCGGCAACTTCGAAGTAGCCAACACCGTTGCCAAAACAGTGCTTACCAAATACATAACCATGCAGGTGGTTTTTTCGGGCCTTTGCGCAGCCATCACCTGGAACCTCATCACCTGGTGGTTTGGTATCCCCTCAAGCTCTTCGCATACGCTTATAGGCGGCTTTGCCGGTGCCGGCATGACGAACGCAATGTTTATGGGGGCTAACGCATTTTTGGCAGTAAACACCAAAGTAGTTTTAACCACTGTAGCTTATATATTCCTGGCGCCTTTCATCGGTCTAATTATTGCCTACATCATTACTATTTTCATACTCAATATTTGCCGCAACGCAAAACCTTCAAAAGCCGAGAACTGGTTTAAAACCGGTCAGCTAATTTCATCTGCTGCGCTAAGTTTTGCCCACGGTGGTAACGACGCACAAAAGGTAATGGGTATTATTTACGTGGCGCTGCTATCGTCGCAGGTAATTAGCCATGGCGCGCCCATGCCAAACTGGATACCTATTTGCTGCTATAGTGCCATAGCGCTGGGCACCATGAGCGGCGGTTGGAAGATCGTTAAAACCATGGGTACCAAAATTACCAAAGTTACCCCGCTGGAGGGCGTTGCTGCAGAAAGTGCCGGCGCGGTTACCCTGTTCATTACCGAAAGCTTCGGCATACCGGTTTCTACAACGCACACCATCACAGGCTCTATCATTGGCGTGGGCCTTACCAAAAGGGTATCGGCAGTACGCTGGGGCGTTACCATAAACCTGGTATGGGCCTGGATCATTACTATCCCTATCTCCGCTTTATTGGCCGGGCTGGTATTTGCTTTGGTGAGAGCAATATCGTAATATTGTTTTATTGGCAGCACTTTTGCATGCAAGTAAGTACTATGAAAAAAATCCTGTTGTTTACCCCGTTCCTTTTTATACTATTCTCTGGCTGCGATACGCTTAGCCAGGTAGCACAAAGCACCGTGCAGCAATTAGGCAACCCAAGCACCCTGGAGATTGCCAACGGGCTTAAGCAGGCCTTGGAGATAGGTACAGGCAAAAGCTCGGATCAGTTATCGGTTACCGATGGCTTTTTTGCCAATACTGCTATCAAAATATTCTTCCCGCCCGAGGCTTTAAAGGCCGAGAAAACCCTGCGTAGCATAGGCCTGGGCAAACTGGCAGATAACGTAATACTATCGCTTAACCGTGCCGCCGAGGATGCGGCCAAAGAAGCTAAGCCCATTTTTGTGAACGCCATAAAGCAAATGACCATTCAGGATGTTACCAACATACTGCTGGGGAACCAGGATGCTGCCACCCAATACTTTAAACGCACCACCACGCAGCAGCTGGCAGCAAGCTTTAGGCCGGTAATACAAAATAGCCTGAATAAGGTTGGCGCAACCAAATACTATGGCGATGCCGCTACGGCCTATAATAAAGTACCCTTCGTAAGTAAAATAAACCCCGATATTACCGATTACGTTACCCAGCGGGCTATAGATGGTTTATTTGTGGAGATTGCTAAGGAAGAAATCAACATCCGCCAAAACCTATCGGCACGTACCACGCCATTGCTTCAGAAAGTGTTTGGTTTTTACGACAAGAATAAAAAGTAAGCAGCTTGGGCCGCTTGCGCCCACTCCCTTGTACTCGATATTTTCAGTTGCTCGCCGCTTTAAATGAGGCTTGCGCGCTGCTGCCTACTTAAATGGTACAACGGCTAAAAGCCCAATAAGCAATAATAATATCGAGAGCAGTAACAGGGTAAAAGTGTAGCCTTTAAAGATATGTTGTTTTGCGTGCGGCATCATTAAATTGGTTTCGAAAACTATTACGCAGCCATGGAGGCGAACGCGACAAAGTCAATAATATATTTTTAAGCAGATTGTTTTACTTGCCGATAAAATTGCCCTGTTTTATCATTTCCAGGTAAAATGGGGCGTGGTTTGCACAACATTTTGGGCAAGTATTCCGTTTAATAAATCGTAGGTGCCCCGCACCTACATTGTGATAAGGTTTAGGTTGAAAGTCCCGGGCAGCGAGTGCTCCGGGGCTTTTATTTTTTAGGGGCTTTGTATATGCGATACATTTACCATCTTCGTTTTTTTGAGGATAATTAAATGAGCGATATTAAAGAGCAGCTGTATGCACTGTGTATAACCTACGTACGCACACGAATGCACGCCGCAGAGCAGGCCATAGCCGAAGCGCAGCAAAGCGCCAATAACGACACCAAGAGCAGCGCAGGCGACAAATACGAAACCGGGCGCGAGATGGCTCAGCAAGAAACGAACCGTAACCTTAGCCAGCTAAACGAGGCAAACAAGCTAATGGTGGCCCTGCAACAAATAAGTGCGGCCGGCAAAGCGGCAACAGCAGAAGCGGGGAGTTTGGTAACTACCAATAATGGAGCGTTTTACATTGCCATAAGCGCAGGCAGTTTGCAGTTGGATGGCATGAGTTATTTTGCCGTGTCGCCCGCATCGCCTATTGGGCTGCAGTTGAAAGGTAAAAGTGCCGGCGATAAATTTGCCCTGAACGGGAAAAATTACGTGATTGAGGCCGTTTCCTGAAAAAAACGCATCAAAATGTGCCTATTTTTAAAATAAAGGGGGCAGATTGATAAATTATTGTACAAGTGATTAATATCTATTCTATATTTGGTGTAAACAAATACAATGACAGGACAAAAACTGCTCATACTAAACTAATTTTTTGATGAACATATTCGTAGGAAGCCTTCCGTACTCATTAGAGGAAGCAGATTTAAAAGAGCTTTTTGAAGCTTATGGTGAAGTAACCACCGTTAAAATTATTATTGACAGAGAATCCGGCCGTAGCAAAGGATTCGGGTTTGTTGAAATGTCTGACGATGAGGCTGCTCAAAAAGCAATATCTGGCCTTAATGGGTCTCAGGTTGCCGGCCGCAATATTGCGGTTAGCCAGGCTGAGGACAAAAAACCGGGCGATCGCAGAAGCGGTGGCGGCGGTGGTGGTTACGGCGGCGGCGGTGGTAACCGTGGCGGCGGTGGCGGTGGCTACTCAAGAGACAGCAGAGGTGGCAGCGGCGGTGGCGGCGGCTACTCAAAAGATAGCAGAGGCGGCGGCGGCGGTAGCCGTTGGTAACTCTTTAAGGCTTTGGCAAAGCACCGTTTCAACCGGTGCTTTGCTATTGTTTTTCAATTGCACGCTTTCATATACTTTGGTGGCGTGATTTTTTGTGTGCTTACTTTTAGGTTTGGCGGTTCTGCGCCGGCCCAGAACGGCATCCTCCCTTATTCCTGTTGCGAGTAAGCTTTTTGCCTGTAAAAAACCGTGAATACGCGCGCTTCGTTCGTCGTGGTATAAGAACGATTTGCACCGCCACGCTTTTTATTCTCACTGCGTTCAACGGTGTACCCAACAAGCCTGTTGAACCTGTAGACCTTAAGCGGTTTGCCTGTAGGAAAGCTCAGTTTTTGTGGCCCTTTAAGGTTGATTGCCGGATAATTGCCCTTTCCTATGATTACGCTTACATGGTTGTGGGCCATCCCGACAATAAGTTCCTCTTCATTATGAGCCGCAAGTCCGGCATCGACAAAAAACCTATGATGCGCCGGTTGCTAAGTGTAAAGACATGGGCTAGCCGGTGGAAAAACTGGTGTCGCAAAAACATAACGGCGGTTAAATTGCCGTGTGCAGGAACGCTTGCGCAATTTACCGCTACAAAATGCGTTGTTGGGTGAAAGCTGATTAGGGGCTTTGATAGTTTTTATTATTTTTGTCGAAAATATAAACCGATGAGCGAACTCATTAAAAAACAAGTAGCTGATGCAAAAGCTTTGATGGAAAAAGCAATTGCGCACACAGATAGCGAATTATTGAAAATCCGCGCAGGCAAAGCTAACCCAAGCATGTTGGATGATATCCACGTTGATTACTACGGAACGCCCACACCGCTTAGCCAGGTAGGCAGCGTAAACACGCCGGATGCCCGTACCATAATTGTGCAGCCATGGGAGAAAAACCTGCTGCCGCTGATAGAGAAAGCCATTAAAGAAGCCAACCTGGGCGTTAACCCACAGAATGACGGCATCATCATCCGCATAAACGTACCACCGCTTACTGAAGAACGCCGCCGCGAATTGGTTAAAAAAGCAAAGGGCGAAGCCGAAACCGGCAAAGTAGCCGTGCGCAACATACGCAAGGACGCCAACGAGAAGATAAAGAAACTGAAAACCGAAGGCGTATCTGAAGACGAGATAAAAGTTGGCGAAGCCGAAGTGCAGAAACTTACCGATGCCTACATCATAAAAGTAGATCAGCTTTCAGAAGCTAAAGAAAAAGATATCATGACGGTTTAAAAATTATTTAAACTGTTTTAAGGGAAAGGGGATGGCCGATGGGGTTATTCCCTTTTTTAATTTTATTGGATAGCTATTTTAACCACAAAGGACGCAAAGAAAGAAACACAAAGCACACAAAGCCAACATCGTTTATTATTAGGAATTTATCAGTTCTCGTCCAGCCTTTTTCTTTGTGCCCTTTGTGAATATACAACCTGCAAATCTCTGTGCCCTTTGTGGTTAAACAAAACCCTTACTTTAACCGCATTGTCAAATTAAAGGGG
This sequence comes from Mucilaginibacter sp. P1_D10, assembly GCF_056406215.1. Lineage (NCBI taxonomy): Bacteria > Pseudomonadati > Bacteroidota > Sphingobacteriia > Sphingobacteriales > Sphingobacteriaceae > Mucilaginibacter > Mucilaginibacter sp. P1_D10. The sequence continues at coordinate 21,380 of NZ_JBFUAP010000010.1, forward strand.
ATGAGCTTCTTAGCCATTCGCTTTTTTTAGTTTTGTAGCACAACATGAAAATATTAATCTCTTACTTATCAAAACACCGCTGGACGGTTGTGCTCGCACTAGTCCTTGCAGGTTTAAATATTGGCTTTTCGCTACTTGATCCCATGATTACCGGTACTATTATGGACAAGTACATCATACCTAAAGATAACATAGCCCGTAGCTTTGAGTACCGGCTTTATGGCTCGCTGAGCCTTGTTGGGCTGGCTATTGGCGCTGCTATGGTATCGAGGATCGCAAAAAACTTTCAGGACTACTTTACCAATATCATTGTTCAGAAAACCGGGGCGGAGATGTATGCCGATGGGTTAAGACACTCCCTGGAACTACCCTACCAGGTATTTGAAGACCAGCGCAGCGGCGAAACGTTAGGCATTTTGCAGAAAGTGCGTACCGATAGTGAAAAGTTTATTACCTCTTTCATTAGCGTACTGTTTGTGAGTTTAGTGGGGATGATCTTCGTTATCGTCTATTCGCTAAAAGTAAATTATCAGGTAACACTGGTTTATTTTTGCGCCATACCTATCATCACTTTTGTGAGCATGACACTGAGTAAGCGAATTAAATCTATCCAGAGGAAGATAGTTGCGGAAACTACTGCGCTTGCCGGTTCAACCACAGAGTCGCTCAGGAATATCGAACTGGTGAAAAGTTTAGGCTTAGCCAAACAGGAGATAGAAAGGCTTAATAAAACCACCTATAAAATCCTGGATCTGGAATTACGTAAGGTGAAATTTGTGCGGAGCATGAGTTTTATACAGGGTACCGTAGTAAACCTGGTGCGTAGCGCTATGGTGTTAGTGTTATTGGTGCTGATATTTAAAAACGAACTTACGCCCGGCGAGTATTTAAAATTTCTTTTTTACTCGTTCTTCCTGTTTAATCCTTTACAGGAGTTAGGTAACGTTATTCAATCGTGGCGCGAATCGCAGATATCGCTGGGCAATTTCGAAAACATCCTGAACACGCCAATTGATAAGAAACCAGAAAAACCTATACTCTTAGAAAAAGTTGACACCCTCACTTTTAGTAATGTTACTTTTAAGCATTTAACCGCCAATCGCAATGCTTTAAACAATATCAGTTTTGAAACAAGCAGTGGGCAAACCATTGCCTTCGTTGGGCCATCAGGATCGGGCAAAACTACTTTAGTGAAACTCCTGGTGGGTTTATACCAGCCATTGGAAGGCGATATCCTTTACAACAGTATCCTGAGTAAGGACATTGACCTGGACCAGCTGCGCGAGAAGATAGGCTTCGTAACGCAGGATACGCAATTGTTCTCGGGTACCATTCGCGAGAACCTATTGTTCGTGCGCCCGGGTGCTACCGATGAGGAATGTATGAACGTATTACAGCGCGCTGCTTGCCAAACTCTGCTTGCCCGTGCAGATAAAGGGTTGGATACGGTTATTGGCGAAGGCGGCGTAAAGGTGTCCGGCGGCGAAAAGCAACGCCTTTCTATAGCGCGCGCCTTATTGCGCAAGCCGGATATTTTGGTGTTCGACGAAGCTACCTCCTCGCTGGATTCTATTACCGAAGAAGAGATCACCGATACCATCCGCGATGTATCAGTGCTTAACGACCATATCACCATCCTGATAGCGCATCGCCTATCTACCATTATGCATGCCGACAGAATATTCGTGCTGGAGAAAGGCTACATCATCGAAGCTGGCAAACACCACGATCTGATAGATCAAAAAGGTTTGTACTACGCCATGTGGAGGCAGCAAATAGGCGAGAAGTTTACGGTAGAAGCGTAAGCTACTGTAAACCGGCCGTAAACAATAAACGCCATGCTTGTATAACAGGCATGGCGTTTATTGTTGAACAGGGTTTGTTGTCCCTACAAATTGTACTTCACTACCACCGTTGGCAGTAAAGTTGCCGCATTAAGTGGTATCTGATCGTGTGCTACGATAGGCTTGCGCTGCGTATAAAACTCGTAAGCTGCTCGTTGCACTTCGGCCTGGCCCGAGGATGGGTTGTTGTAACCGATAGAGAACGGGATAATAAAATCATGGAATTTCTCTTTGTTAGGAATAATCCACTTCTTGTTAGATTTTTTAAGCGCATCTATCAAAGGCAGGGTAAGCAGGTAATCATCGGCATAATAGATAACTATTTTCTGGATATTGCCGTTGATATCCGCCGTGAACTTGAACACCGCCATGCCGGTTGCTTTTTTATCGATGATCTCGCTGCTCACGTGCAGGCTATCTTTAAAAAAACGGTTCATGATTTGGCCGCCCCCCTGAAAAGGGAACGCCAGGTCTTCCTGCGCCTTGCAATAAAAGGCCGACGATACTAACAGGGCAATAATTAATAGCTTCTTCATTTAATCTGTTTTAGGTTCGCGTTTGCTGCCTTCGTACAGCTCGTATTCAAATAAGCGGCAATCAAGTTTGCCGTTGTAAAACTCAATTTTGCGGGCTGCGCGCAGGCCAATTTTCTTAGCCAGGTCGGGGTTGCCGGTAAAAACGTAGCCTCGGTAGCCTCCGCATTGTTTTTTAAGGTAATCGCCAATGCGGGCGTAAGTTATTTCCAACTTGGTATGCACACCAAGGCGTTCGCCATACTCGGGGTTAAACATCACTATACCCGGCTCGGCAGGTACCTCGGTATCCGCAAAGTCACAAACGTTAAACTCGATCAAATGTTCTACGCCGGCGGTATTTGCGTTTTTGCGGGCAATATCCACCGCATCATCGGAGATATCGGTAGCTATAATTTTAAAGCCTAAGGCTTTCTTCGCTTTATCCTTCAGTTTACGGCGCTCCACAAAAAACACCTGCTCGTCGTAACCCATAATGTGCATAAATCCATAATTCATGCGGAAGAGTCCCGGATGCTTATCCGTAGCCAGTAATGCGGCCTCGATGGCCAACGTGCCGGATCCACACATGGGGTTGATGAATGTGCTCTTCATATCCCATTTGGTAGCCATTATGGTTGACGTGGCCAGGGCTTCCAGCATTGGTGCTTTGCCCGGGATTTTACGGTAACTGTGCTTGGCCAGTGTTTCGCCCGATGTATCAATGTAGATATCGGCCTTATCTTCCTGCCAGTACAGGCTTACAACGGTTTTATTGGCATCGGCACCGCTATTTGGGCGGATGCCTTTTTGGGCCTTTATACGGTCTACAATGGCATCCTTCACTTTCACGTTGGCGAAGAGCGGGGTAAGGATATGCTCGTTATTTACGTTGGATGTAACCGAAAAATAGCCTGAAAAATCAATCAGCTTTTCCCACTCTATCTGTACCAGCTCTTCGTAAAGCTGGGTAGGGTTTTCGGCGGTGAAGCTTTTTAAAAGGTATAGTACCTGGCTTGCGCAGCGCAGGTTAAGGTTAAGGGCAATGGTATCGGTTACGGTACCAAGCAACTCAACGCCTGTTTGGAAAACACGGGTGGGCGTAAAGCCCAGTGCTTCAACCTCCTGTTGCAGGTAAGGCGAAAGCCTTTTGTTGCAGGTGATTATGATTTTACTCTCGGTGTGGAAAACTTGCATGATATATTTGGCGAATTTATGAATAAATAACCCCGCTTTTAATTTCTTACTGCTAACTTTACATTTTAAATATTTTCGGAACTATGGAAATTAAAGGCAAAGTATATGAAGTATCTCCAACCACACAGGTTACGGAGTCGTTAAAAAAGAGGGAATTGATACTTGAATACATCGAGAACCCACAATACCCCGAGTATTTGAAGTTCGAGGCTATACAAGATCGTACTGCTTTAATGGATAACGTTAAAGTTGGCGATGATGTAGAAGTGTTCTTTAACCTTAAAGGCCGTAAATGGACCGACAAAATGGGCAAGGTGGTTTATTTCAACACCCTGCAATTATGGAAGATAAACGCATTAGGCGCAGCTGGTACTGCCGCTGCGGCACCACAGTACGCGGCTCCTGCCGATATTAGCTCGAGCGCTGATGACGACGATTTGCCGTTTTAAGGGAGTAGTGAATGGTGAGCGGTAAGTAGTTGTTAGCTGCTCAATCGTTAAGAATATAAAAAAGAGGCTGTATCATAATTTATGATACAGCCTCTTTTTTGTTTGAATTATTCAGATGCGGCGCAGCTGCACAGCTAGGAAGCCATTGGCGTAGGCACCTCCGGCGTAGGTTGGGATTGAGTATGGCGTTTTAATCTTATCCGCGATCTTAAATTTAAGATAGGCTGCTCCAGATATTTGTACGATATGCCAGCAACCGTTATCGAAATTAAAAGCCGGAGCACCGTAATAATTACGAAACTTGTTCGGTTGTGCAATACATGGTATTGTTCGAGATATACGAATATAGGGAAATGGTAAAGGTAAATGCCGTATGACCGCTTGCCTAACCAGTTAAGGATGGAGTTGGTAAACATGCGATGCTCCTGATACTTTATAGCAGCATATACAACAAAAATGCACAGTGCGTTTGTAATAATGAAGCCCCCGTTATACCAAACCGGATTGTTAGAAGCAACCAACACCACTACTAACAATAGCATCGCGATAGCGAGAGGTGTCATCCAACTCATCCTTTTCCTGGTAAAAAAAGCGCCTGCCTTAACAGCGGCTTTGCCATTTAAAAGGAAGGAAAGCATAGCGCCCAGTAAAGTGCAATCGAGCCTGCAAAAAGTGAAGCGGTAAGGATCTATCGAAAAATTACCCCAGGTTAATGCTGAACGGTAGTTAAATATAACAATCCTGAATACCGATAGCGCGATTACCATTATCAGTATAGCGCGGATAATTTTTTGTTGCGGAAGCTTTAACAGCATCAGGATTACTGCCGGCCAGATAAAATAAAACTGCTCCTCTACCGATAAGGACCAAATATGGCTGAGGTTCCCAACAGCAGTATCTTTAACGAAATTTATGGAGTAGAATATCGCGCTGATATTAGATAATCCCTGATTGGCAGATACCGGCAATTTAGATAGCGGCCATAAAACATTTGCTATAAGCAACAGTACCAACATGGGTGGTAACAGCCTCATGGTTCGTTTTATATAGAAATTTTTCAGCGATATTGTATTATTACCGGCATACTCTGACAACAATAGTGATGTGATGAGGTAACCGCTCAACGCGAAAAATAAATCAACGCCTATCCAGCCTCCTCTAAAAAGGGGGCCACACGCGTGGCAAAGTATTACTGCCATCATCGCAAGCGCCCGCAGCGAGTCGAAACTTTTTATCCTGTCGATTTTTATGCTTGAGGCTGGATCCATATACTGTTTTCGGCAAGATAACTATATCGGTGCAACCAATTATAGCAATTATTGTTTAAGGAAAATAAGTTATTTTATATTTTCATTTTGTTTTAAAATGAAAGAGTTTTTTCAAATCGTCATATGGGGCACCGTAACGCTGGATGCGCCTCGATAATATTTTTTTAAATCGGGGTTGATGAACCCCACGAGAGGCAAGGCGGGGCAGGCCTATAAATATATTATCAAACATCCCTGGAAAATAAAAAGAGGCTGTATCATAAATTATGATCAGCCTCATTTTTGTTTTAATTATCGGGATACCCTGGTAGGGGATATTTCAAGGTAGATAATCCTCAGCGTGGACTTATTTATGACATGGGCTTCGCCGTATTTACGCCTTTTTTTGATTGCCCACTGCCCACTGCAAACTGCCAACTACTCCTTCACTATCCTCTTCACGGCCACGTTTGCGCCTTGCTTTACAATAAGGAAGTAGATGCCATTGCGCGGCAGGCTTATTTTTTTGCTGAAAGTGCCGCCGGTGGCTTTATCGCTCCAAAGGGCTTTGCCTTCGCTGTCGCTCAGTTTTACATCAGCAATGGTTTTGGCCTCCAGGTTAAAGCTGAGGGAAGTTTTCCCTGTGGAGAACTCGGGCGAGAGGTTCAGGTCGTTGATAGCCAACGCCGCTTTATCAACCCCTGCAATCCGCTTCAGCGCTTCTTTACCGGCATCATTCACACGGAAGCTTACCTCGGTACTGATGCCATCATTATCGGTGCTGGAGTAATTGAAAATTTGGCTGTTCTTCCGGTCGAACGCCCTCATGCGGCCACGCCCCGGTCCATCAAATGCGAAAGGCCTGCGCGGCATCGGCGGCATATCGTTAAAGCTGAAAGCATCCCCATCATCTAACCGGAAATCGGGGCCTTCATCGTCGAATTTAAAGGCAAACGTACTATCGCCGGGCACCTTCTTCAGGCGGAAGGCGAATTTCTTGCGGATAGTATCGCCGTTGCCATTAACAAATGGCCTGTTCATATCGGCCATGTTGCCGTCTATGCGCCGCTCTATAATTACATCCTCGTTGTTGTTGCGGCCGCGCATGCCCGGCCCTCTGCGTATAACGATATCGCTGTTGCCGTCTTTATCGGTATGCCTAAAGGTGAGGTTGCCCATCTTGTCCAGCTCGCCCAAAGCATCTTTGCGCTCCTCGGGCGATAGTTTCTTGATGTCTTTGCCGTTTACCGTCGTATCGCCGTTGGTTATTTTTATTTCGATGCTTTTTGGTGCGTTTTGGGCCAGCACCAATGGGGGTAACCCAAAAATGGCTACCAGGCTAAGCGCCAGGATTGCTTCCAGCCGGGGGTGTATGATAAGCTTTTTCATTTTTTGCGGATTTAAGTTTATTGCGCCAAAGGTATAAAACGGTTATTAATCAATATGTTAAATGCCTTAGCCGCATTTGTTAAAAATTGTTAAATGAGGTTGTTATCAGCGTAATTAAGATAATTTTGCTGTAGCGATGAAGAAAAGGAGTATCAGTTTGATTATCGGTTTAATGGGTTTTGCGCTGTTGGGCGTGGTGGGCATGCAATATTATTTCTTGCGCCAATCGTACCAAATGCAGTCGGATCTGTTTAACCGCACTGTAGACGATGCTTTGAACAGCGTGGTAAACAAGGTTGCTAAGCAGGATGCCATCACCTTTTTAACGGCAAAAACCAAAATACGCTCTTTCAACCTGAAGGGGAGCGTTAACGATAAGCTTACCGAGATAAGCATCAACGGCAATACCTCGGGAATGGACGACTCGGTCAGCCTAAAAAAAAGCCGTAGCAAACGCATGCGCAAACTGGCCATGCTTCGCGATAGTTTGAAGCGCATGATCATGCACAAAAAGACAGACGACGAGATCGCCAACCTTACCCAGCAAGGAACCGTTAACCTTCGCATCCGTATAGAAGAGTTTACAGATGAGTTTGGCAATGTGCAAGGCCGCTTTATCCCCGAGATAGAAAAAACGCCGCCCCGCCCCCTTAAAGCAAAGGTATATAAATACGATACGCTACGCGGTACATATAACGACCCGCAGTTTGGCCGCCAGGTGGTAACCGCCGTTAGCCTTAACCCACTTTGGGTAGCACAGCAAAAACGCCAACAAAAGGACAAAGAATTCAAACAGGTAAAAAAGATGCTGGAGGCCGACTCCCTGGCCAACCTGCCGCGCTACCAAACCAAATCGAACATTATAACCAACCTGGCCGAAGAATATCAAAAATCTAACGAACCGTTGGCCAAGCGCCTCAACGGTTTCTGGATAGATTCGCTGCTGCGTTTCGAGCTGCAAAACCGCGGCATAGTGTTGGATTATAGCTACGAGGTGGCCACCGCCAACAGCGATTCGCTCATCTTCTCGAGCGCGATGGATACGGAGGGCAAAAAGCCCGAGTTCATAGAAGCCAACACCTACCAGAAGGCCATCTTTAGCAACCAGGTGCTTGGAGACCCCGGGAAGATAAAGATATCTTTCCCCAAGAGGAACTCCTTTATATTGGGCAATATGACGGCTACCATGGGTACCACAGGCGGCTTGCTCTTTGTGTTGATATTTTGCTTTGGCTACACTATCTTCTCTATCCTTAGGCAAAAGAAGATATCAGAGATGAAGATAGATTTCATCAACAACATGACCCACGAATTCAAAACCCCTGTATCAACCATTATGATAGCCAGCGAGGCTTTGAAAGATGAAGAGATTGCTGAAGATAAAACCCGCGTGGCCCGCCTTGCCAATGTTATTTACGAAGAGAACGTGCGCCTGGGCAGCCATATAGAGCGCGTACTCAACATTGCCCGCATAGAAAAGAACGACTTTAAACTGGATAAAAAACCGGTAGACGTAAACGAAACGATAAGCCTGGTGTTGGATAGTATGGCCCTTAAGCTGCAAAAATACAACGCCACAACCAGCCTTAACTTAACAGATGAGGCACCCGTAATTATTGGCGATGAGCTGCATTTTAGCAACGTGATATACAACCTGATAGATAATGCCATAAAATACAGCAACGATGCACCTGATATCACCATCACCACAATAAAAAAGAATGGCTACGTTTCTATTAAGGTGGCGGATAAAGGCATAGGCATGAACCGTGACCAGCAGAGCAAAATTTTCGAACAGTTTTACCGCATACCTACCGGCAACCTGCACGATGTAAAAGGTTTTGGGCTGGGCCTTAGCTATGTAAATACCATCATAAAAAGGCTGGATGGTACCATCGGCGTAAAAAGCGAAAAAGATAGGGGCTCGGAGTTTGAATTGAAGTTCCCCATCGCGTAGGTGGGATTCGGAAAGTTCGCAGTCCGCAAGTTCGAAAGAAAAAGCAGCGAAGCATAAGTAAAACCTAAAATCTTGCCGACTTCCGGACTTATCGGACTTTCGGACCAAAAATTATGAAAAAAATATTACTGGTTGAGGATGACCCAAACCTGGGCCTGCTATTGCAGGATTACCTGCAGCTGAAAGGCAAGTTTGATGTGGTTTTATGTAAAGACGGCGAAGAGGGCCTGCGTGCTTTTACCAAACAAGCGTACGATTTGCTGATACTTGACGTAATGATGCCTAAAAAGGACGGCTTTACCCTTGGCAAGGAAATAAGGAAAATAAACGCTAATGTGCCTATCATCTTCGCTACAGCTAAGGCCATGATAGAGGATAAAACCCAGGCTTTTAACCTGGGCGGCGACGATTATATCACGAAGCCGTTTCGTATAGAGGAACTGTTGCTGCGCATAAATGCCCTGCTTAGACGCACCGACAAGGCCGAAAAGAAAGTGGCCGACGAAAACCCTTCTCAATTTAAACTGGGCAGCTATAGCTTCGATTATTCAATGCAAATGATTGCCCGGGGCGATGCGCAGCAAAAGCTATCTACCAAAGAAGCTGAACTATTGCGCCTGCTCTGCCTACGCAAAAACGAGGTGCTTACCCGCGAGGAGGCCCTGCTGAATATCTGGCACGATGATAATTACTTCAATGGCCGCAGCATGGATGTGTTTTTAAGCAAGATACGCAAGTACCTGCGCGAGGACCCTTCCGTCGAGATCATTAACGTGCATGGCAGGGGTTATAAGCTGTTGATTAATTAATCTTCGTCATCTCCCTGTATATCCTCCCCAAAATGGATTATGTTGCCGGCATTATCCAATATCCTGAACTGCCGCATGCCCCATGGCATATCTGTAAGCGCGCCGTTGGGGTGTACCACGCCTTTCGGTTCTAATTCTTCGTATAGCTTATCTACTTCGGTTACGTTTACGTAGCAGCCGGTGGCTTTAGGTATTTCCGGGTCGGTACAAGGCCATAGATGGATAAATATGCCGTCGCGGCTAAATATGAGGTAGCCGTCCCAGGCAGAGTGGAAGGTGAAACCCAGTTTTTCGGTGTAGAATTTTATGGTTTCTCCCTCGTTGAGGGAAGCTAATATGGGGACAGCGTTGGTGAGCATGGTTAAAAATCGGCGTTACCCAAATATACCTCAATTAATTATTTCAGTGTAACAACTTTGTTAAATCGGCAATAAACATATACCGCTTTATTTAAATAAGTTTGCTCATTGCTTAATTAACTGATTACGATGAAATTAAAACTACTTTACGCCTGTATCGCATTTACAGGCTTAACGGCCAGTGCATTAGCACAAGATGCCGTTGATGCGGCAGCCACTGCCAAAATTCGCGAAGAGGGGCTTAACCACTCTAAAGTGATGGATATTGCCTTTAACCTTACCGACGTTTCAGGCCCGCGTTTGGCTGGTTCGCCGGGCTTAAAGCGCGCGCAGGACTGGGCCGTTGCCCAACTGAAAGAATGGGGCATGGCCAACGCAAAATTGGAACCATGGGGCAAATTTGGTAAAGGCTGGGAAGTGCAGAAAAACTACGCTGCCATCACCGTGCCTTATTACCACGCCATTATTGCCGTTCCCAAAGCGTGGACACCCGGCACCAACGGCCCTATAAAAGGCGAAGTGGTACTGGTAAAGGCTGATAGCGTGGCCGAGCTTGATAAATACAAAGGCACCCTCGCAGGCAAAATAGTAATATTTGATACAAAGCCACTCACCGAGCGTACCTTTAAATCAGATGCTGCCCGCTATACCGATGACGAATTGGATAAGATGGCACAGGCAACTATGGCGCCACGCGGCCAGCGCAACAACGCGTTCGACCCTAATTCGCCTGCCATGGTGGCCAGGCGCAAGGCTATAGCCATGCGCTCAGCGATCACAGCCTTTTTACTGAACGAAAAAGCCGGCCTGATATTGAGCCAGGCCCGCGGTACCGACGGTACATTATTTACCACCAACGGTGCCTCTTACGCTGATACCGCTAAAGCGGTGGCTCCTGAACTGGAAACCAGCAGCGAAGATTTCCAGCGCATATTGCGCCTGGTAAAAGCCGGCAAAAAAGTAGTACTTGAAGCGGATATCAAAACCGAATTCTTCACCAACGATATGCAGGGTTACAACGTGGTGGCCGAAATACCGGGTACCGATAAAAAGCTGAAAGAGCAGGTGATTATGATTGGCGGCCACTTAGACTCGTGGCATGCAGCTACCGGCGCTACTGATAACGCTGCGGGCAGTGCCGTAATGCTGGAGGCTATGCGCATCCTCAAAGCCATCGGCTTTAAACCAAAACGCACCATTCGTATTGCTTTATGGAGCAGCGAGGAGCAGGGCCTTTTCGGCTCGCGCGGGTACGTGCTTAACCACTTTGGCGACGCTAAGACTATGGAGTTGAAACCCGAAGCCGCCAAGCTTGACGCTTATTACAACCTGGATAACGGTACCGGGAAAATCCGTGGTATTTATTTACAGGGCGATTCGGCCGCTGGTCCTTTGTTTAAAACCTGGCTGGAGCCTTTTAAAGACCTTGGCGCGACAACCGTTACCATCAGCAACACCGGCGGTACCGATCACCAGAGCTTTGATGCAGTAGGCATCCCCGGCTTCCAGTTTATACAGGATGCTATAGACTATGGCTCGCGCACGCACCATAGTAATCAGGATACTTACGATCGACTGATAGAAGACGACCTGAAACAGGCAGCAACCATCGTTGCATCGTTTGTGTACAATACCAGCGAGCGTAAGGATATGGTACCACGCAAGCCATTGCCAACACCGCCTGCACCACCCGCAGGGGCGCCGGCAAGGAATTAATCAGTGCATCAGATTTGACAACTCTCTAAGAGTTGTCAAATCTTGACGACACAAAAAAGCGATTGGCACCTGCCAATCGCTTTTTTTATATCCGTAAATCTGCTGGTAGCTACCCCTATTTCTTATTCACGAAACCTATGCTTTGTGTTATCTCCTGTGGTTGGCCGCTCACATTTCCTTTCCATTTTGGCCCTTTGGCGATGAGGTCGATAGCCTTTTTATCGGCGACGGCGCTAAGGCTTTTGGTGATTTTTATATTGCTTAGTTTGCCATCAGCAGCAACAGTGAATTTAACTTCTACTATCCCCGGTTTCTCTCCTGCGGGCAGGTAACTGTTTTTGGCGATATACACCCGGAAAACCATCCAACCTTTTGCGGGGTGGGCGGCCGTGGGGTCTGTGTCTTCATCGTCTATGGTGTTGCGCGTAATTGCTGCATTATTAGCAGCCGCATTATTTATAGCAGGCAATTTAGTATTTAGTCCGGCTATGTTAACGCTGTCGGCATTTGCATTAGTCTTTAGGTTAGCAAAACCCGAGTACCCTACATCTACAGTTTGGTTTTGAGAGGAGGCAGGCGACCCAAATACTCTGTTTGCATTGTTAGTTAAAGCAGTTGTGGCGTTATTATCGGCCTTTACAGTAATGCCTTGTATAGGCAAAGGGCTGTTATTAGTAGCAACGGTGTTTGGTGAATAGCCGGGCGGCAGGTTTAGTTTATTAAGATCGTAAGCGCTTGTGGGCTTCTTGGGTTCGCTGGTAACACCATCTACTTTGCCGGGCAACGATTGAGATATGGGCCTTTTTTTGATTGCTACGGTAAGCGGCATATGTACCGTATCTGTTTTGGGGGCAGAAATGGCACCTATTACCATCTCATCCAAAGGCATCCTGTTGCTATCCCCTTTTGCCCCCGGCGCGGGCGACATCACTACTTCTGCAAGTGATCCATCTGCATTGTTAACGGTAGCAATAGGTTTGTTGGCTACAATCGCTTTATCTTGGGCTAAATTTGCTTGCTGCCTGCGCAATGCAGAACTAAGCTGCGCTTTTTTGTCGGCTTGCAGGTTAGCCAAATCGATTGCTTTTAGTCGGGCTACGGCAGTAGTAGTATCAGTGGCATCCGCCTGTGATTTCGGTGCTACAGTTACCTGTGCAAGTTTTGGTTGTGTTGGGTCATCATCCTTGTCTTTATAAAGCAGGCCCACCACAATCATAAAACCCACTACGCCGGCGGCGATGGAGATGGTAGTCCAGGGGATGATGCGGCGTGGTTGTTTTTCTGTGCGCTGGGCAAGCTGTTTGGAGAGGATATCCAGATTTCGCTGCTGGTTGCTTCCCGCTATTTGGTAGCCTTCCAGCGCATCCATCAAAAATGGGTCGTGCTGGGCTTCGCGCTCCAGTTGGTGCATAGCTTTGGCATCAAGCTCCCCCTTAAGGTACTTTTGTATCTGCAATATGTTTGGCCGCTGCTTATTCACCGTTTTTTTCCAGGCAAAGCCTTAAATTGCGTTTGCCGTTTTGTATATAGCTTTTTACTTCATTTAAGGTAAAGCCGGTTTGCGCGGCAATATCCTTATAGCACATCTCTTCTAAATAAAATAAGCGCACGCTTTGTTTTTGCGCCGGCATTAATTTATCCATGCATCGCTCCAAAGCCTGTAGCGCTGCCTCTTTATCGGTACTATTATCTTCAGGATGCAAAACCGGGTTGAATTCCATAAACTCATCCAGCCCAACGGTAGGTAATTTTTTATCGTTGCGCAGTTGCATCAAACAATGGTTGCGGCTAAGCACATACAGCCAGCTGCGAAACTGTTTTACCTCGTGCTGCTTTACCTTAACCACCAGTTCTTCAAATATCGCCATCACGGCATCGCGGGCAAGTTCTTCGTCCTTAAGGTATTTAAGGCAAAGGCCAAAAACCAGTGGCATGTGCCTTTCATATAACTTCCCCAGTACGCTTATATCGGCGTTTACGCGATAGCTGGCAACCAGCTCTTCATCTGCGGTATCATCGGGCCTAACTGGTTTTCTGAAGAAGCTCATTAAAAGCCGTAAAATAAATTTTTTTTATGGCTTATGGAAATTTGGTTTCGGCGGCATCCTACCTGCAAAACCAAAAGATGATGAAAAAGATTGTAATACTCATTTTATTAATGGCCGTTGGGCTATTAGGCTTCCGGCGGACGGAAATGCGCGCGATTACCGGTACCGTTACAGCCAAAGACGATGGGCTGCCTATCCCCGGGGCCATCGTGAAGGTAAATGGTACAAGTATCGGCGCACAAACCACCACCACAGGTAAGTATACTTTGAAGGTGCCAGAATCGGCTAAAACCCTGGTGGTAAGTTTTTTGGGTTATAATACAAAGGAAGTGAGTATAGGGCAAAGCGATACAATCAACGTAGCGCTGGAAACCAATTTTACCAGCATAGGAGAGGTAGTTGTTTCCGGCTCTTTGGGCGTAAAGCGCGCTAAGAGGCAATCGGGCTACGCTACAACAAGGATTGCAGGTAAAGAAATAAAGCAAAGGCAGGCAACTTTTGCCTACGGTTTAAGCGCGAAAGTTGCCGGGCTGGCTGTGCAAAGCACCGACAAAAGCATCGATCCAAACCTGAAAATACAGTTAAGAGGAAATCGTGCCCTTGCCGACACGCTGGATAACGAAAGCTATACGGCTGTGGTAGAAAATACCTTCCTGAAAGCCAAAACTACGCCGCTCTCTACGTTTTCGGTAGATGTGGATGCGGCATCGTACAGCAATTTTCGCAGGTTTATCAATAGCGGCCAGCTGCCCCCGCCGGATGCCGTGCGCATTGAAGAAATGATCAATTACTTTAAATACGACCTTGCCGGGCCAACAGATGGCGGGCCGGTAGCCATCCACACAGAACTTTCCTCCGCGCCATGGAATCCTAAGCATCGTCTGCTGCGCATCGCCCTTAAAGCCAAAACTATCCCTACAGATAACCTGCCCGCATCAAACCTGGTGTTTTTGATAGACGTATCGGGGTCTATGAGCGACGAGAATAAGCTACCGTTGGTAAAATCATCGCTGAAGATGCTTGCAGATCAGCTGCGCCCCCAGGATAGGGTGGCCCTGGTGGTGTATGCTGGCGCGGCAGGCGTGGTGCTACCATCAACCCTCGGCGATAAAAAGGCTACCATTTATAATGCTATCGACAATTTAAGCGCGGGCGGATCTACCGCCGGCGGAGAGGGTATAAGGCTGGCCTATAAAATTGCCACCGAAAACCTGATGAAGAAAGGCAATAACCGCATTATACTGGCTACCGACGGCGATTTCAACGTTGGCGCATCCAGCGATGGCGATATGGAGAAACTAATCGTGAAAGAACGCGAAAGCGGTATATCGCTATCTGTTCTGGGCTTCGGCATGGGTAATTATAAAGACAGCAAAATGGAAACCCTTGCCGATAAAGGCAACGGCAACTACGCCTACATAGATAATATTACCGAGGCCCGCAAAACCCTCATCAGCGAGTTTGGAGGCACTTTGTTTACCGTTGCCAAGGATGTAAAACTGCAGGTGGAGTTTAACCCGGCGCATGTACAGGCATATCGTTTGCTGGGCTACGAAAACCGCATACTGGCCGACCAGGATTTTAACGACGATAAAAAGGATGCCGGGGATATGGGATCGGGTCATAGCGTTACGGCCTTTTACGAAATTATACCAGTGGGCGTTACCGATAGCTTCAGCGGCTCGGTAGACCCGCTGAAGTATCAACGGCCCGCTGCGATTAATATCCCCGCAACGGCGGGCAACGAACTGCTGACCATCAAATTCCGCTACAAGGAGCCAACCTCTAACAAAAGCAAGCTTAACCAGGCCGTTGTGAAGGATGTACCCCTCGATTTTGATAAAACCACCTCAGATTTCAGGTTTGCCGCAGCCGTTGCCGAAACCGGTATGCTGCTGCGCGATTCGCACTTCAAGCAAAACTCCAGCTTTGCGCAAGCCATCAGCATAGCCAATGCCGCTCGTGGCAATGATGCCGAAGGCTACCGTGCTGAGTTTATCCGTTTGGTGGAGAGCGTACGGTTACTGGCCAAGACGGCGATGGTGGTGGATGATAAATAAACTATCGCGCAGGCTTAATTTATAGTGTTGGGTTTGAAACCTTGGGTGTTCGAAAGAACAACAAACGTTATCCCGAACTTGTTTCGGACCCCCACAGGACAGATGATCGGCATGGATGGTGGCTTAGTATAGTGGCTACTTTTATGATGGGGTGTTGAAATAAATTCAACATGACGGCTGTTTTAAAGGTTCCGAACGCGTGAGGGTTTTGAACCCATCGCTTTGGCGATCAAGATAGTTAACTCTTCATCCGCGCAAAAGCCTCCAGATATTTATCGATATAAAATGCCTTGGATTTGCTTTTATATTGCATGATGAACCGGGGATGTTCCAATGCGATAACCTCTTTAAAGAAACCGTATTGAGCGTTCACCTTTTTGATAAATTTTTCGTTTTGGCCTGTGCCGAAACAGAAGCAAAGGTCGGTATCGATACCCAGTACTATTTGTTTCTTAAAGTTATCAATGATATAAGGCGTTACGGCTTCGGTTAATACCGGGCTGTCGTAATAGTTGTAGTTCTTTTCCCTGCCTTTTGCATCTATGGTGGTAAAACCAAGCGGACAAACAGAATTGATGTAAATATCCTTGTAAAACGCTTCAGGCCCGCCGTAAGCATTTATTACCTCGTAAACGAATACTGATGAAGGCTCGTGTGTTACGCGGCCCTCGTAGGCAATATGGCACTCGCTTACGAGCCGCTTTGGGTCGGTAAAAGGGATGCCTGTTAAGCCGCTCCCGAACCTGCCGGGATTGATACCCATAATGAGGTGGCGCTTATGGTGATCCGCATAATACTTGCTATAAAACTCTTCGGATATGCGGAATACCTCCGGCTCTTCGCGAAAGGGGTTCATGATGCGGATGCCCGCGGGCAGGGGAGGGCCGGTGTATTCCAACCCGCGGTTAAATTCGATTACTTTATCGGCGAACGTCATGGAAGGGGTTTGATTCGGATTTAGAGTTTCGGATTTAGGATTTTGTTGATGGATCCTGCCCGAATGCCTTGCTCAACATATCATACAATTCCGGGTGCTTGGTTTGGAATTGCTCGGGCTTGGTAAAGAAATACTCCGATACTACCGCCAAAAACTCCGCCTCGTTGGTGGTGGCGTATGGGTTGATATCTGAATGCCCCTCTTCTATCCTATGAATTTCCTGGTGCATCATTTTTACCCAGGGTTCAACGTATTCATGCTCCAGGAAACCTTCGGGTATGCCATCCGTTGCGCCGTCGACCTTATCCAGCAGGTGCACAAATTCGTGGATGCCGGTGTTCTCTTTGCCGGAGTTTTTGGAGAAGCCTTTTATTAGCGCTGCGCGGGAAAGTATCATTTGCCCGTTCATATAGCCGCTGCCTACCATGCCCATAATGTTACGGCCCTCGCCCTCGTTGCCTTCAAACTCAAAATCTTTGTTGAAGGTGTCTGGATATAAAAGCACGTTGGTGACGTTGCGATAGGTCCAATCCTTAAAACCGAAGATGGGGATAACGGCACTGGCGGCCACCATCATACGGTCGGTATCTGTAAGTTCCAGGCCAACGCCTTCTATGCGTACATCATCCAGGAATTGCTCTATCTTATCTTCGAAGTAAAGTTTATCGGTATCGCTGAGGTGGTTGTAGAATTGGACATGGCTTGTGAGAATTTGCTTTTGGGCGGGCGTTAGTACAGCTTGCGTTGGCTTGTATTTACGGCGCATCTTTTTTATGGCATATAAAAGGATGGCGATGAAGAATGCGGAAACAACAATGAGCATGGGAGCAAGATAACAAAAAAACACAATTACCGCCGGGCCAACCACGTTATCATCGAGGCTCCAAAAGCTTGTTTCGGCGACAGGCGAACGCCCCAAACGCCCATTTTTCCGGGCAACCAGGATCCGGTAAGATTTACTCGGAAAACCACAGAAAACCACAGAAAAACCACAGGTTTTTGCAAACCGCCTTTTTGCTGTGCGAAACTGTACGAGATTGTACGAAACTGTGTCGAGGTTGTAGGAAATTGTACGAGCTGTACGGATGATGGCTAACCGGGTATAAAACAAAAATAGCGATGAGCCTAAACCCATCGCTATTCTAAATTTCTAAATCCGAAATCGAAATTCCGAACCCGAACTTATATCAACAGCCTTACCGGCTCTTCCAGTAATTGTTTCAGTGTTTGCAGGAATGCGGCTGCCAGTGCGCCATCAACCACACGGTGGTCTGAGCTTAGGGTAACCTTCATTACGTTGCCCGGTACTACTGCGCCATTTTTCACAACCGGCACTGCTTGTATGCCGCTTACTGCAAGGATACATGCATTTGGCGTGTTGATGATGGCCGTAAACTCGTCTACACCGAACATTCCTAAGTTAGATATGGTAAAGGTAGAGCCTTCCATTTCGGCTGGCTGCAATTTTTTGTTTTTTGCTTTGCCGGCAAGCTCTTTCACTTCCTGAGAGATGTGGCTAAGCGTTTTGCCATCGGCAAATTTAATAACCGGTACCAGCAGGCCTTCGTCTACCGCTACGGCTACGCCGATGTGTACATGCTCGTTGGTGCGTATCTTATCGCCCAGGAACGATGAGTTGATGGCCGGATGTTGTTTTAAAGCAACAGCCACGGCTTTCACCACAAAATCGTTGAAGGATATCTTAACAGGCGCAACATCGTTTATTTTGCCACGGGCCGCAATTGCCTGGTCCATATCTATCGACATGGTAACGTAGAAATGCGGCGCAGTGAACAAGCTTTCTGATAACCTGCGGCTGATTGCTTTCCGCATTTGCGTAACGTTACGCTCGGTAAATTTCTCTTCACCTGTGTAGGTTGGCAATACTACCGGTGCTTTTGCAGGTGCAGTAGCGGCCGGTGCTGCGCTTGTAGCAGCGGCAGGCTGGGCCTGTGGCTCAGCAGCCGAAGGCGTAAAGCTTTCTATATCTTTTTTGATGATGCGGCCGCCGTCTGCGCTGCCTTTTACATCATTAAGGTTAATACCTTTGTCTTTTGCAATTTTGCGTGCCAGTGGCGACGCTTTTACGCGGCTATCGTCTTCGGTAGAACCTGTTGCGGTAGCGCTTGGTGCAGCGTCAGAGCTTGCGGTAGGTGCAGATGCTTCTGCCGGAGCAGCTGCAGCAGGGGCATCGTTACCACTATCCAATAACGGGGTGATATCTGTACCGGCTTTACCTACAATGGCTATGATGCCATTTACAGCAACAGCTTCGCCTTCTTTAACACCTATATACAATAAAGTACCTGCTTCGTAACCAACAACTTCCATGGTAGCCTTATCGGTTGCCACATCAGCCAATGAGTCGTCGGCCTTAACGGTATCGCCAACTTTAAAGTTCCATTTTTCAATGGTGCCTTCGGTCATGGTATCACTAAGCAAGGGCATGCGTATAACAGCGGCCGGTATGCTTGACAAATCAACCTTTGGTTTTGCTTCGACAGGTGCGGCTGGTTTTTTATCTTCGGCAGGTGCTGCTTCTGGCGCTTTTGTTTCAGCGGCAGGTGCGGCATTGCCCTCTAATAACGCTTTATAATCTTCGCCCTCTTTACCTAATACTGCGATGATGGCATCAACAGGTACAGCATTACCTTCCTGCACGCCTATGTAAAGCAGGGTGCCATCCTGGTACGATTCAAAATCCATCGTGGCTTTATCGGTTTCTATCTCGGCCAATACATCGCCCGATTTCACCGTGTCGCCAACTTTTTTATGCCATTTTGCCAATACCCCTTCGGTCATGGTATCGCTCATTTTAGGCATTTTAACTACTTCAGCCATATACTGTTTGTTGTTAATATTTAGGTATAATAATTAGTCGCGGATGTAAGGATAATCCTGTTGTACATAAACATCGGTATAAAGCTCCGATGCTTCGGGCCACGGCGATTCTTCGGCAAACTTCACCGCTTCGTCTACCTGTGCTTTTATCTTGGCATCAATTTCTTCGAACCAGGCATCGTTAGCGTAACCTTCTTTTTGGATGGCCAATTTTACCACTTCTATAGGGTCTTTCGCTTTGTAGCTTTCCAGCTCTTCTTTTGTGCGGTATTTCTGCGGGTCACTCATCGAGTGGCCTTTGAAACGGTAGGTACGCATTTCCAGGAAGGTCGGGCCTTCGCCACGGCGTGCACGCGATACGGCTTCGTCCATGGCGTTGTGTACTGCAACGGGGTCCATGCCGTCAACCGGCGATGACGGGATGCCGTAAGGCAAGCCAAGCTTATAAATATCTGTTTGGATAGTGGTACGCTCTACTGAAGTACCCATGGCGTAACCGTTGTTTTCGCAAACAAAAATTACGGGCAGTTTCCATAAAGCAGCCATGTTGAAGGTCTCGGTTAATGCACCCTGGCGCACGGCACCATCACCCATGTAGGCAATATTAACATTATCAGTGCCTTTGTATTTTTCGGCGAAAGCTACACCTGCACCCATTGGTATTTGGCCACCCACAATACCATGCCCGCCATAAAAGTGGTTTTCTTTGTCGAACATGTGCATCGAGCCACCTTTACCCTTAGAGCAGCCGGTTGCTTTGCCATACATTTCGGCCATGATAGCGTTTGGAGAGGTGCCTTTAGCTAATGCGTGCGCATGATCGCGGTATGCGGTTATCAAGCTATCCTCGTGGCGTATAACCGACATGGCGCCGGCCAATACTGCTTCCTGCCCAATGTACAGGTGGCAAAATCCACGGATTTTTTGCTGACCGTATAACTGGCCAGTTTTTTCTTCGAATTTCCGCATTAAAAGCATAGACTCATACCACATCAGGTAGGTGTCTTTAGTTATTTCGATTGAACTCATTTATTAAAAACAATTCTAAGAGAATGTGCAAATCTAATTATATCTCGCAAATAACCGAAACTGCAACGAATTTGTTGTAAAGATTTATTTAATATAGATATAACCTTTTTCGGCCCCGGGATGCACTTTTGGCTAAAAGCAAAATTTCATTTGGGTAGTGTGTAAAAAGTACGCTTTATAAGGGCGCAATATATTGGTTTTCCGTAATAATCTTTTCGATATAGATACTGCTTAAAAGTGTGCGTAGCAGAGTTTGACTGCAGAAAATCACAGAGAAAGGCGCAGTTTGCGCAGAGTTTCAACTGATTGTAACAACACCACTCCAAAAAACACCAATAAAAACCCTTCGTGTTCCTCTGTGGTTGAAATGTCGGGCCTTGTCTTAATTGGAAATTTCCCACATTCACGCTACCCCACCCGGGTTTAAACGAAAAATATTTATTAAGCTGAAAATTAACAGTTTAGACATTTATCGCTTTTAAGAGTATTCACTTTAACGATAATTTTATTAACATTGATTAATATTTTCTACCCCAACGAACATGAAATTAATTTCATTATTTATTTGGTGGTTTAGAATATTTGTATAGTTTTGTATCTAACAATAGACACACTGTCTGATTTAATATACGTTTGTTGTCCCCTAATCAACAAAAAAAGAGATTAAATGAAGAAAATTGCACTTGCTATTGCACTATTTATGAGCGTTTTGGCCGCACAGGCTCAAACAAAAACCGTTCCAGTTCAGCCGGCCGATTCGGACGATCAGGAATCGTTAGCTAAAGATTATCTTTCGCAAATTATGGGAGTAGCCCTGTCGGCAACTTCTAACATGAAACTTTTCAATTTTGTGCACGATTGGATCGGTACCCCATACCGTTTCGGAGGCAGCTCAAAAAAGGGCATCGACTGCTCTGCATTCACAAAGCAATTGTACAGTGATGTATTTAATTTGACCATCCGCCGCAGCTCACGCGATATTTTCAGCATGGTTGACCCGGTTAGCAAAGACGATTTGAAAGAAGGAGATTTGGTTTTCTTTAAAATACATAGCCGCCGCATTTCGCATGTGGGCATATACCTGGGCAACAACAGGTTTGCGCACGCTTCGTCTCGTGGTGTGGCCATCAGCAGTTTAGATGATGCTTACTACAGCCGTTACTTTTTTAAAGGTGGCCGCATGCTGGAATCGTTCAAGACCGGGCTAAGCAGCGATAACGTGGATAAGCCGGGGCCGGACAACAACTAATTAAACCTAAATTATTATATTCGTAATCCCCCCATCAGCAAATGGAGGGATTTTTTTTGCTTATGACACCAGGGCCTAAACTTATTTCCTTTTGCGTGCTCTGCCTGGCTATAGCTGGTTGCATCAACCCGGCTATGCAGCAGGCTGCTAAAAAGCCTGTTATTGCAACTATCGCCGACACCATAACCCCAAAACCGCCCGTAGATAGCACGATACACATAGCCGCCGTTGGCGATATGATGCTGGGCACCGCATACCCCAACAGCAGCGGCTTGCCGCCCGATAGCGGCAGGAACAGTTTTAAGGAGGCCCTGCAAGATCTGCGCGATGCCGATATATCCTTCGGTAACCTGGAAGGCGTGTTGCTGGATACCGGTGCGCCATCGGCCATGAAGCTGAAGTTTCGCAGCAAGCCCTATTTGTTTAAGATGCCCGAGTATTATGGCGGTATTTTTAAAGATGCCGGTTTCGATATGCTGAGCGTGGGTAACAACCACAGCAACGATTTTGGGCTGAAGGGACGTGATAATACCATGAAAGTGCTGGATAGCCTGGGCATCCACTACGCCGGGCTTAAAACATCGCCCACTAAAATTTTTACACTTAACGGCGTTAAGTATGGTTTTTGCGCTTTCTCGCCAAACAGCCAAACGGTATCGCTGCTGGACATAGAGGGCGCCACGGCCATCATCAAAGAGTTGAAGCAGCAAAGCGATATCGTTATCGTATCGTTTCATGGTGGGGGCGAGGGCGTTGCTTTTGAGCACGTAACCCATGCCGCCGAATCGTATAAGGGCGAGCGGCGCGGCAACGTGCATGCCTTTGCCCATGCAGCAATAGATGCAGGTGCGGATGTGATACTGGGCAATGGCCCCCATGTAAGCCGCGCCATGGAATTGTATAAAGACAGGCTGATAGCCTACAGCCTGGGTAATTTTTGCACCTACCGTAGCGTAAGTGTAGAAGGTGTTTGCGGCCTTGCGCCGCTGCTTAAATTACGCATAGATAAAAAAGGCCGCTTTTTGAGCGGCAATATCGTATCGTACCGGCAATCGCACGATAGGGGGCTGCAACGCGATACGCTTAACCGCGCATCGCTCCGCATAAAAATGCTTACCGAAGCCGATTTCGGGCAGCCGGGCCTCAGTATTTCCAACGACGGCGTAATCATGCCGCTTGCGGTTAACTAAGCCTCGTCCTTAGTGTTGCGTACCAGACTGATGCCGGTGGAAAAGAATAGTATCGAAATTACGCCAACTACGATCAATGTGGTGGCCGCCCCTTTGTGGTTGATAACTTCAACCCCTGTCCAAATAAGGCCGATGATACCCAATACGGTAAGCACTGCGCCGAAAGTTCGTTTTAAATTCATGTGTTTTTATAGGTTATGTACGTTTTGCATAGATGTAAGGTATTAACCTGTTTTTGGGCGGTTTGTTTTGAGGAGGGGGTGTTGGCTTAAGCATCAAAAAGCCTTATACTTGAGTTTTAATTACCAACGCCTTATTGTTACCCAATGCATTTAGATAGTTATGACTACAGGGCCGGAGATAATTTCCAGGATTTTTCGTTTTACAGCGAAGGGCCTAAGGGAAGGATAAAAAAGATTGTTATCTATTCTAAAATCCAAGATGCCCCAACTATTTATAATTTGGCTTTTGGTGATGAAAGTTCGGTCAACGGATGTGTTGATGATAAAGTCGTATCTAATAACAATGATAGGGACATCGTGCTGGCTACTGTCGCAAAAACAATTAACAATTTTTGTGACCATTGTGGCAATCATCTCATTTACGCCAAAGGAAGCACACCATCCCGGACAAGGCTATACCAAATCGGTATTGGGCGGTTATATCACGAAATTAGCACAGAGTTTGAGGTTCTTGGCATAATAGGGGATGAAGCACATGTGTTTCAAAGCAACGTTAATTATGATGCTTTTTTGATTAAGAGAAAATAAACCAATATATTTGATATTAATGAAAGGAGTTATGATGCAAGCAGCTAAAAAAACAAAAGCAGAAAAAGGATATGGCAAAATGACTATTGATCCTAATATTAAGAGTCATGCTAACGACCCCTTTGTTTTGAAGAAAATAGAAGAAGCAAGGGAAACTCTTAATAAGTTAAAACTGCCCGAATATTTAAAGTAGTAGTCGCGTATAAATAAAAAGCGATTGGTCACCCCAATCGCTTTTTATTTAATGGTATCAGGCGCTTTTTACGAAGCTATTGTATGCTTATTGCATTTGATATCCAGGCTTTGCACTTTGGCAACTATGGCTGCGGCATCGTACCCGCATTCGGCCCAAAGCTCGGGCTGTTCGCCATGTTCTATATACCTATCGGGGATACCCAGGCGGATAACATTGGTAGCCTGGTAATTATTGTCGGCCATAAACTCTAACAGAGCCGTGCCCATGCCACCTTCCACGCAGCCATCTTCCACCGTAATTACGCAGCGGAACTTGCTGAAAACCTCGTGCAGCATAGCGGCATCCAATGGTTTTACGAAACGGAGATCGTAATGGGCGGGGTAGTAACCTAGTTCGTTTAGCTGAGCCGTAGCTTTTAATACCTCGTTGCCGACTGCACCGATGGATACGATTGCTACATCCTCGCCGTCAGAAATCTTTCGGCCCTTACCCACCGGGATGGCTTTGAAAGGTTTGCGCCAGTCTACCATCACCCCATTGCCGCGTGGGTAGCGTATGCTGAAAGGCCCCATATTTTCCTGCTGTGCAGTGTACATCAGGTTGCGCAGTTCTTCCTCGTTCATAGGTGCAGATACCACCATGTTTGGGATGCAGCGCATATAGGCCAAGTCATAAGCGCCGTGGTGGGTTGGCCCATCGGCACCGGCGATACCGGCACGGTCTAAACAGAACACTACGTTTAGCTTTTGAAGGGCCACATCGTGTATCACCTGATCGTAAGCGCGCTGCATAAAGCTGCTGTAGATGTTACAGAAAGGCACAAGGCCCTGTGTAGCCAATCCCGCAGAAAAGGTAACTGCATGCTGCTCAGCAATACCCACGTCAAACGCGCGGTTAGGCATGGCCTTCATCATCAGGTTAAGCGAACTGCCCGATGGCATAGCCGGAGTGATACCCATTATCTTAGGGTTTGCTTCGGCCAATTCTATAATGGTATGGCCAAATACATCCTGGTATTTAGGCGGTTGCGGCTTATCATACTTTGTCTTTTTTATCTCGCCGGTTATCTTGTCGAACAAGCCGGGGGCGTGCCATTTGGTTTGGTCCTTTTCGGCCAGAGCATAGCCTTTACCTTTTACGGTAATGCAATGCAACAGCTTAGGGCCGGGGATATCGCGCAGGTCTTTAAGTACTTTTACCAAATGCTCCACATCATGCCCGTCGATAGGGCCAAAATAGCGGAACTTCAGCGCCTCGAAGAAGTTGCTGCGTTTAAGCAGGGTGCCTTTTATGCTTTTCTCAATCTTCTTAGCAATTTTAAAAGCATCCGGGCCAATGGCCGATAGCTTGGTGAGCACGGTTGCTATATCGTCCCTAAACCGGTTGTAGGGTTTAGAAGTGGTAATGTCGGTAAGGTATTCTTTCAGTGCGCCCACGTTGGGGTCAATCGCCATGTTATTGTCGTTCAGTATCACCAGCAGGTTGCTGTTTTCGATACCAGCATGGTTTAGCGCCTCAAAGGCAAGCCCGGCTGTCATGGCGCCATCGCCTATTACGGCCACGTGTTGCCTGTCGCTTTCGCCTTTGTATTGCGAAGCCACCGCCATACCCAATGCTGCCGAAATGGAGGTAGAGGAGTGCCCAACGCCAAAGGTATCGTAAATGCTTTCGCTACGTTTTGGGAAACCGCTGATGCCCTTGTGCAGGCGGTTGGTGTGGAATTGCTCGCGGCGGCCGGTAAGTATCTTATGCCCGTATGCCTGGTGGCCCACATCCCAAACCAGTTGGTCGTAAGGGGTGTTTAGCACATATTGCAGGGCAACCGTAAGTTCAACCGTACCCAGGCTGGCAGCAAAGTGCCCTCCGTTTACCGATACCACATCAATGATATACTGGCGCAGCTCGTCACACACCTGTTTAAGTTCTTCTTCCTTAAATTGCTTTAAATCAGATGGATTGACAATCCTTTTTAACAAATCACCGGCGGGTACCTGCATGGACATTCTTTAGACGTATTTAACTTACAAAGTAAGCGATATTATGCGATAAAATCAGAATAGTATAAAGGTAAATAATGTTTTGCAAATAACATTTATAATTGTTTACCGTGTTTTAACTGTATTTTTGGGCGTATGACCGATGATAGCTTCGCGATAAGGCTGCCCCAGTTTGAGGGCCCGTTCGATTTGCTCCTGTTTTTTATAGAGCGCGACGAACTGGATATACACGATATCCCCATCGCTAAAATTACAGACGATTTCCTGCAATACATCCACCACATGACGGTGCTGAACATGGAACTGGCCAGCGAATTTATCTTTGTGGCGGCCACGCTGATGCGCATTAAAGCCAAGATGCTGCTGCCGCGTTACAATAGTGGCGAGGAAGAGAACGAATTGGATACCAAGGAGGGGCTGATACGCAAGCTTATCGAATACAAGAAATTCAAGGAGCTTTGCGAGGAGATACGCCCTTACGAGGATGAGCGTTTTAAACAGGAAAAGCGAGGCAACATTAAGCAGGACCTGGAGCAGGTGGAGAAAGTGACCGTGCCCGGCGAAGAACTATCAGAAATAAACCTGTACAAGCTAATGGTGGTTTATAACCGCCTGATGAAGCAATACCTCACCCGTACGGAAACCGTTACCCATACCGTGGTGCAGTACCCCTACACCATCGAGAAGCAGAAACAGGCCATACAAAACCTGCTACAGATAAACAAACGGCTCGATTTTGGCAGCATTGCCGCCGGCAGCGAAAACAAAGTACACTTCGTGTACAATTTTTTAGCCGTGTTGGAAATGCTGCAGCAGGAAATGATAGATATACAAATTGGGCTTGGCTTCAACAACTTTTGGATAGCGCCAAGAGGAGAGATGCAACCCCCAATGCCGGATTAATTATTACCTATATCCGCCAACTCGCTTACATCCGTTTTTAGTTTTTTAGCTTTTTTTTGCTGCCTTTTTAGGTAATCTTTGGCGTGTTCCTTCAGTTCTGCTGCTGCGGCATCTATATCGGCTTTGCGTTTGATATACAGGTAGGTAATAGCCCCGGCAAAAATGGCCCCTAAGGTTAAGCCGGCTACCAGTAATTTGCTGTTATCGTGTTTTTTGAATGGATTTTTCATAGCGTTGTTTTTTATGAGAACGCACCGACGTGGCTTTTAGTTCTCACAAATGTTAAAAAGAGGAGTAAGAGATTAATTGCAGCCATGCTCAGACCTAGTTAATAGATGTTTATTTGCTCTGCGCAACTTTTGCACGGACCGGTTGCACACTGCCCTGCGATTGCTGGTTGCATTTGCCCAATAGCACCCAAATAATAATGAATATGATAATGGTTGAGAAGCACCCGCCTCCCAATTTTTTTGCGCCCCATGCCGCGATAAGCCCCCTGAAAAAATTATTCATTTGATGTGTTTTGTAGGTAAACACTGCTCATTCGATAAGGTTTTGCAGGGCCGTTATTTTGCCGCGGGATATCGATAAACTCAATCTGAGGATTTGATATCGAACGCCGAACGTCCAATATTTAATGATGAAGGAAAAAACTTCGGTGTTGGATATTCGAAATTCATAATTTGATATTCTTACCCCGCTGGTTTTTCTTTACTCGAATCGCTTATTTCAACGGAAACTCCAGCTTAAAGGTGCTACCCTTATCTACGGCACTTTCCACCGTAATTTTGCCGCCGAGGCGGTTAACCTGTGTTTTTACCATAAACAGGCCCATGCCCTTGCCCTCAACGCTCAGGTCGAAACGCTTGTACAGACCAAATAGATGCCGCCCGTCGCGCTGCATATCTATCCCCTTGCCATTATCTGTAAAATAAAGGCAAGCTTTGTCGCCTTCGGTTTTGCTGACGATGGTGATTACCGGCGCTATATCTACACGATGGTATTTTATGCTGTTTACGATAAGGTTTTGGAAGATGCTGTACAGGTAGCCTTTAAGGCTGGTGAGTTCGCTTATGGCGTCAAAATCGCAAATGATTTGCGCATTGTTTTTTTGAATGAGCTGGCTGTTGGCCGATTTTACTTCGTCTATCAACAGCGGCAGCGAAACCAGTTCCAGCGTATCGTTTGCCTGGCTGTTTACCTGCAAAATATGATTAAGATCGATAATAACCTTATCCAGGTTGCTTACCGATGTATTGAGGGAGTTGAGGGCGATGGCGTTTTCGTCGTCCGGCGGCATATCATCAGATAACAGATTTGCCAGGCCCATTATATTTGCCACCGGCGCGCGCAGGTTGTGCGATACGATGTAGGTAAATTGCTCCAGGTCTTTATTCCGCTGTATCAGGTCGGTCGTAATGCGGTCGCGTTCCTGGTCGGCTTGTTTCTTCGCGGTGATATCTTTCAGGGTAAGAATTATGCCGATTGGCTGGCTTTCGGGGTTCAGCACGTTTACCCAGCGTACCTCGAACCATTGCATCTGGTCTGCGGTAATCCGATACGATACCTCGTAGGCAATTGGCGATTTCCGGCGTAGCTTTTGCAAAATATGCTTCACGTCGGCAACCCTTTCTGGCAGGCAGTAATAAAATGCCGATTCGCCTATCCTCAGCTCGGCTTTAAAATACACATCGGCCAGGCGGCGGGCGTTGTTGTTGAACGATTGCAGCCGGGCATCCATATCGAAGAGGATAATGGCAAGGTCGGTATTCTCGAACACCGACCGCAGGTTCGACTCCGACTGCAGCATCGATGCTTCGGCCAGTTTACGTTCGGTAATATCGCGTATAAAAACAGATAAGCCCTGCGGCGAAGGATAAATATGGCTTTCCTGCCAAAGCCCAAGCGGCGGGTAATAATCTACGTTTAGTATGTAGCGCTGCTCTTCCATAGCCAGCCTGAAAGCCCTGTAAGTTGAAGAGTTAATGGCATCGGGGAATAGATCCCATACATACTTCCCTATCAATTGCCCTGCCTCTATACCTACCATTTCGCCAATGCGGCGATTGGCATAGGTATAGCAAAAGTTCCTGTCGAGTGCTATGAAGCCGTCTGTAATACTCTCTAGTATGTTGCCTATCTGCCTGTTTTTATCGCGCACCTGTTCTTCGGCCAGTACGCGATCGGTAATGTCCCTAAAATTGCATACTATGGCTTCTACGTCGGGGTCGTTTAGTAGGCTGTTAAGCACGCACTCTACCCATAGATAGTGCCCCTGTTTATGCTGCGTGCGGTAAGTAATCACGGTAGGTTCGCCCGGTTTAGACCTTGCCAAGGCAAATAATTCTTTCGTAGCCACCACATCGTCCGGATGGACCAGCGTATCGTATCTCCTGTCGGCCACCTCGTCGTTGCTCCAGCCGGTTATCCTTGCTGCCGAACGGCTGCGGAACAGTACGTTCCAATACCTGTCAAACAGCAGGATGCCATCGTAGCTGTTCTCTATCAGTTCTTTAAAACGGCGCTCGCCTGCAATTATCTTTTCGGTGTTTGCTTTTACCCGGCGTTCCAGTTCGGCATTTACCAGCGTTTTCTGGTCGTCCTTTTTTTTTCGGGCGGTAATATCGCGGACTATCTTGGCGAAGCCTTTCAAGAAACCATCTTCGTCGTACAAGGTGGTGATAACTACGTCTGCCCAGAATAACGAACCATCCTTACGTACTCGCCAGCCCTGGGTTTCGTGGATGTTGTTCTTCAGGGCATTGTTAAGATTATTACGCGCTGCGTTTTGCTGGCGGTCTTGCGCGGTATAAAACATGGAAATATGACGGCCTATCACCTCCTCGTTATGGTAGCCTGTGATGTTTTTGGCACCCTGGTTCCAGCTAAGAATATATCCGTTTGCATCCAGCATGTAAATGGCGTAATCTTCTATCCGGGAAATGAGTAGCTGCAACAGCTTTTCGTCAAAATTATTCGGCATCAGTTCAGGCTTGGGCATAACCATAATTGTTAATCTGGTTAATCTTCAATATTAACTCCAAATTAGCACATGCGGGATGCTTATACAAGCATCCGGATTTCTTGTAAGGCAAATGGAGTTGATGGGTTATCTTCCCGGTTTGCCGAATCGGCAATTTTGTAACCGGTAGATAATCAAGTGTATGTATGGTGAAATATAAGGTAGGGTTAGTTAATGAACGGCCAGATTGAGCAAGTTTTTCTGTCAGGCCTGATACAAAAATGGATAAAATGAACAGTAAATAATGATGCGAAATAAATGCGGTCATCATAAAAAAGGCGCGTGAGCAGCATTAAAAAAAATTAAAAACCACGAAGGCTTGCGTGCATCGGGCTTTTTTTTCCATCTTTAAACTTAATTAAACCTAAAAAGCATATGGGCCTTTTCAGTAAACTGCTCAACGAGTTAATAGATGTAATAGAGTGGGTAGACACCACCCAGGATACCTTGGTGTGGAAGTTCCCGCGCAATGATAACGCCATAAAAATGGGCGCGAAGCTTACCGTACGCGAATCGCAGGCGGCTATATTCATGAACGAGGGCCGCATTGCCGATGTTTTCCTGCCCGGCATGTACGAACTGCATACCGAAAATATGCCCATACTCACCACCCTGCAAAGCTGGAAGTACGGTTTCAATAGCCCCTTTAAGGCCGACGTGTTTTTCGTGAGTACGCGCCAGTTCGTAAACCAGAAGTGGGGCACCAAAAACCCGGTTATGCTGCGCGATGCCGAGTTTGGCCCGGTAAGGCTGCGCGCTTTCGGCTCGTTCAGCTTCAAAGTGCAAAATCCTAAGATGTTCCTGACCGAGGTATCGGCCACCAACCCTGATTTTGTTGTAGAATATATAGACGAGCAACTGCGCAACACCATCGTAGCGCGCGGTATGGATGCCGTGGCGCAATCGAAAATACCGGTGCTTGACCTTGCCGCCAGCTACAACGAGATGGGGCAGCTGATAGCCCAAACCATACAGCCCGATTTTGCCGAGCTTGGCCTTAACCTTACCAAATTGCTGGTAGAGAATATCTCGCTGCCGCCCGAGGTAGAAGAGGTGCTTGATAAACGCAGCTCGATGGGCATATTGGGCAATTTGGGTGCTTATGCGCAGTTCCAGGCGGCAAACGCCATGGAGAAAGCCGCAGAGAACACCATAGGCGGTAACCTTGGCGCCGCAGGCATGGGCCTTGGCGTAGGCGCTGCCATGATGGGCCAGGTGGGTAACGTTTTTAAGCCGGGCAATTTCGATGGCAATAACCCTTCCGGGGCAGATGCGCCGCCGCCGTTGCCTTCTACCGCATACCATATTGCCATTGACGGGAAATCTGACGGGCCGCACAGCCTTGCCGAGATCGGTGCGATGGTGGCATCGAAAGCCATTACTAAAGATACCGTGGTTTGGACAAAAGGTATGGCCGGATGGGCCGCCGCAGGCACCGTGGCCGAACTTGCCGGTTTCTTTGATAATGAACCGCCACCATTACCCTAACCATCATCCTTTAAAACCTAATACCTCATAAATGAACGGACCTGTAAAGCCGGCCGATAGCATCAGCAAATCGTTGAAGTGCGCGGGATGCGGTGCCCTGCTACACTTTGTACCCGGCACGCGTACTCTGCAATGCAGTTATTGCGGCGAAAGCAATACCATAGCCGATACCGGAGACAATGATGCAATAGTACCTGTTGATTATGATGAATTTGTTGCCGGGATAGACGTTGATAAACAAACCGACGACATCAAGGTAGTCGATTGTAAGAACTGCGGCTCGCAAACGGTGCTGGATGCAGCCATAACGGCGGATAAATGCCCTTTTTGTACCGCGCCATTGGTGCTGAACCTGCAGGCCGGCAAAGAATATGTGCCGCCGCATTATATTTTGCCCTTCGAGGTTACCCAAAAGCAAGGCGCGGAATTTTTCCAGAAATGGCTTAAGGGCTTGTGGTGGTCGCCCAGCGACCTGGCGCAGAAAGCCGGAGGCAGCACATCTACCTTAAATGGCGTTTACCTGCCTTATTGGGCCTACGATACCGATACCGTAACCGATTACACCGGCGAGCGTGGCGACTACTACTACACCACCGAGACCTACACCGAAACGGTTGATGGTAAAAGCCAAACCCGCACCCGGCAGGTGCGGCACACCAGCTGGTCGTATGCGTCGGGCACCGTTGAATGCAGCTTCCGCGACCTTTTGGTGGCTGCCAGTAAATCGCTCCCCGAGAAAACCTTGAACAAGCTTACGCCCTGGAAACTGCACATGCTGGCACGGTTCGATGAGCGTTACACCAGCGGTTTTCGTTCAGAAACCTACCAGCTGAGCCCCGAGCTGGCATTGGAGAAAGCGAAGGCACAAACCGTTTCAGAGATTGATTCGGCTATCCGCAGCGATATTGGCGGTGATGAGCAACGGGTTGATAATACCGATACCGATTACCAAAACAAGGCTATCAAATACATCATGCTGCCGGTATGGGTAAGCGCCTACAATTACAACAATAAAGTGTACCAGTTTACGGTAAACGCCAGTACCGGCGAGGTAATTGGCGAACGGCCATTAAGCGCTATCAAGATTGTGCTTGCCGTGCTGCTCGCACTTGCATTGATTGCGGTGGCAGTGTTCCTGTATATGCAGAATGCGAACAGGTAGGGGGTTTATCCGTGTATCTTGCTAAGATACACCTGCAATCTTTCCGCTGTTTGGGCAAAGCCTTCGCTAGCTTTGTATTTAATTTCGACCAGATCGAACAACTCTTTGGTCTCGTATAGCTTATACCAGCTGAGGAGCGTCGTATTGCCCTGGCTTTCAAATTGGATGGTAGCGATAAAGTTGGGGCCGAAATGCTCGTGTATGAGTTTTTTATGTTCTACAACTTCCCTGAACAGGGTTTTGTTAGGATAAGCTGTGCCATCTGGCCCGTGCATGGTAAAGAGCCACTCACCGCCGGCCTGCACATCCATTATGTCGATGGTACTGGTAAAACCGTTTGGCCCCCACCAATGCCTGATGTGTTCGGGCTGCGTCCATACCTCCCAAACTATAGCTGTCGGAGCATCCAACAACAGAGTGCTCATCTGCTCTCGGCCTGTTGGGTCGGTGTTTTCGTTTTGCATTACT
The DNA here is from genome assembly GCF_056406215.1 of Mucilaginibacter sp. P1_D10. Taxonomy (NCBI): domain Bacteria; kingdom Pseudomonadati; phylum Bacteroidota; class Sphingobacteriia; order Sphingobacteriales; family Sphingobacteriaceae; genus Mucilaginibacter; species Mucilaginibacter sp. P1_D10. Next base: position 54,219 of record NZ_JBFUAP010000010.1, read on the forward strand.
TATGGGTTGTAGTCGTTAATCGTCCAGCCCCTTCCCCTCTAATATCCTTGGGATGCATTTCGCTACCCTGGCCTCACGGGTTTTGGCCTGTTTGGGCTGCGAAAAATACAGCAGGTAACCTCGCTGGCGGCCTGGCGTTAAGGCCTCGAAGGCGGTTTTAAGGGGCGGAAGCTCATCCAATTTAAGCCGGAATTCTTCGGCCATTTCAAACTCCTTTGTCTTTTTCAACTCAACCTTCAGGCCGGCTTTTTCTACTTCTATGGCCTCAAAGATGTAGGTTTTTAATACAGGTTCCAGTTCGACAACTTCGGCTATTTCCGTAAACCTCACCTGCCGCGCCGCCTGTACGTTCTCCGTCTGCTGGATGAGGATGCCACGCGCATCATTCAATAACGCGCCTTTAAAGAACAGGTACGCGCAATATTCTTTAAAAACATGTATCAGTACAATGTTGCTTTGCTTGTAAGTATAGCAGGGGCATCCCCACTTCAGCTCCTCTTCCAGTCCGCAGCCGAGCGCAATAGTCCTGAGCCGGGTAATCTCCTGCTGCCATTTGCCGGGCTTCGCGAAATAAAAATCGACTTTAGGGTTCATGATATTGGTTGTACTATGCTAAGCTACAAATTCATACCTACACCATCAAACATCCCCGGAAGCCTCGCGCAGCGTAATAAGATTCTGCCCCATTGTGGTAATAGAACACAGTATCGTACCGCCTGTCGCAAAAAACCGCGCCGCCTAGCTTACGGATGTTGGCAGGCGTTTTTATCCAACTGGATGTTTTCAGGTCGAACTGCCCAAGCGTTTGCAGGTGCCGGTATTGCGCTTCATCCAATAATACGATGCCCATTTCGGCAGCCATATCTATCACGCTGTTTGCGGGTTTATGCTCCTTCCGCGAGTCGAGTGCCTCACGGTCGTAACACAGGCTACGGCGGCCTTTAGGGCTTTCGGCGGCGCAATCGTAAAAGGCATACTGGCCTGTGGCTTCATCGTAGCTTACCACATCGGGTTCGCCATCGGTTATTTCCATTTCATCAAGCACCCATAGTATTTCGGGGCTGGCCTCCAATTTTGGCTGTACGTCGACCCAAACCAGTCCAGGGTGGCGGCCCATATTTTTAGCGAAGCGGTTCTTCAGGATGTCGAGCAGTCCCGCTGTTTCTTCCGCAGATAAATTCTTTTTCATGGCTGTTTATTTATTGATTTACAGATGTAATCTTCCTATCAGCAGGCCTTAGATACCACGAAGATATTGTAAGGGCGATGAGTAACACCGGCCCGAAAAGCTCCTTTGCCGCATCGCCGATGGCCAGATGTGAATACACTGCGCCCGACATCGCAAAGAAGAAGCCCGCGTAAGCCCATTCTTTCAATACGGGGAATTTAGGCATTAAAACGGCAACAACGCCCAGTATTTTCCAAACACCCAACAGAGGTAAAAAGTAGGCTGGGTAGCCCAGATGCTCCATCATCGTTAATTCTTCTTTTTGTTTGATGAGCTGTACGATGCCGGTAGCCGTCATCCCCAGGCCTAGCCAAAGGGTGGTGAACCAATAGAGGATTTTATGAGTCTTGGTCATGATAGTTTTATTTTAGTTTGTTTACGATTTCCTGGAGGCGGTTATGCGCCATGTTAAGTCCTTGCGCAAAAGGCAGTTTCAGCATCTGATCGCGCAGCGCGCCGGATTTATACAGGCTGTGGATAACGAGTTTGCTGGTGCTATCGCTTAGCTTTTCGAACGTCAGGAACTCCAGCTGTACGCCGAACGGCGCGTTAGCCATCTCGAATGTGCGCGTTATTTTCTCGTTCGGCACCCATTCGTGGAACACGCCGTCGGCACTGAATACTACCTTGCCATTCGCATCGCTGGTTTCATAGGCCCAGCCGCCATGCTTTTTGTTTTCGAGTTTAAGCACTTTGGTGCCCATCCACTGCGAAACGATTTCGGGCTCGGTATGTGCCCTGAACAGTAAATGCACCGGCAGGTCGAACTCCCGGGTAATGGTTAAATCGTGCTTGCCTTCTTCGGCAGTAATTTTTGTCTTCAGTTCCATAGCAATTTATGTTTTAGATTGGTAGTTTTTCATGATGTCTTCCAGTTTGTTGAACCTCTCGTCCCACATCTGGCGGAAAGGTTCTATAAAGTCGGCTATATCTTTCATTTTACCGGGGTTTAAATGATAGTGGATCTCCCTGCCACTTTGCGTTTGCTTAAGCAGCTCGCACTCGGTGAGTATTTGCAGGTGTTTTGATACCGTTGGCCTTGCGGTATCGAAGTTGGCCGCGATAGCGCCTGCAGTAAGCGCCTGCGAGGCCAGCAGCAAAAGTATGGCGCGACGGGTGGGGTCGGCAATGGCCTGGAATACGTCTCTTCGTAAATTCATTTGCGTAGCTATTTGACTACAAATATATATGTAGCTATTTAACTACGCAAGTGTTTTTTTAAATTTTTTCCGGCAGGAAAGTAGGGGCGAAAAAATAATTCAGTAAAAACTTTGAAATGCAAAGTACTTTCCATTAACTTTGTATCACAAAGGACTTTTAAGCTTGCGACCAAACGAAATTAATCCATAAACAATGAAAGAGGAGATACTTACCCACCAGCACGATGCCCGCCAGCTGGAAAAACTGTACCGGGGCAACAAAGGGCTTTTTAAACGCGAGTTCAGCGTGCTCTACCCCGAGCTTGCCGGCGACACGCTTGCCGATTTCTGGCACGAAAGGCTCAACTATGAAACCGAAGAAACCAACTGGGGCAGCAGCGGCGACCTTTTAATGGTTGTGATCGCATGCGCGTTCGCAGGGCTGATAGCCAAGCTGCCGGCCATCTTCCATATTGATGAAGAGCTATTTTATTCCCGCAACGTAGGTTTTATCGTATTCCCGTTGCTTACGGCATATTTCGCCTGGAAGAATAAATTGTCCATCGGCAAAATCGCCTTCGCGGCGGTGGCTACTATCGCGGGCCTGCTTTTTATCAACCTGTTCCCGCATGTAAGCAAAAGCGATACGCTCATTTTATCCTGCATCCATTTGGGGCTATTCTTATGGGCGATATTGGGCTTTGCTTTTGTGGGCGATGCCAAACTGAACCATGACCGGCGGCTGGGCTTCTTAAAATACAACGGCGATTTGGTGGTGATGACCGCGCTTATCCTGCTGGCAGGCGGTATCATGTCGATGATTACGGTTGGGCTTTTCTCGCTTATCGGCTTCAATATCAATAACTTTTATTTCGAGAACGTAGCTATATACGGGCTCGCCTCGGCGCCGATAGTAGGTACCTATCTTACGCAAACCAACCCGCAGCTGGTTGGGAAGGTATCGCCCATAATTGCCAAAATATTCAGTCCGCTGGTATTGGTAATGTTGGTGGCCTACCTTGTTGCCATGATTTACTCGCGCAAAAACCCCTATAATAACCGCGAGTTCCTGCTCATATTCAACGCATTGCTTATCGGCGTTATGGCACTCATCTTCTTTTCGGTAGCCGAAACATCTAAGGCTAAGGGAAGTATGCAGACCTGGGTGCTGTTCCTTTTATCTGCGGTAACCATCATCGTAAACGGCATTGCGCTATCGGCCATTTTGCTCCGAATTACGGAGGGGGGCTTTACACCCAACCGCGCGGCGGTGCTTGGCAGTAATGCATTGATTTTGATAAACCTGCTGTTGGTAACCGTGCAGCTTTTTAAAGCAGCCACCAAAAAAGGCGAGATAGCCGGCGTAGGCAAAGTAATTGCCGCATACCTGCCGGTATATTTTGCCTGGGCGGTTATCGTGTTGTTTATATTCCCCCTGATTTTTGGTTTTAAGTAATCGTTACGTTTTGTTTTGTGTGGCAAGCCCCGGCGCAGGTAGCGTCGGGGTTTTGTTTTCAATTTATTATAATAGGATTATGCATTATCTTGGCTCGATAACCGCCCTCGCCGGCAATAAACCCATTGCTTTAGGCGAAGTTGGCGAACTGCCCGGCGCCGAGGTATTGAAAAAACAACCCCGTTGGGCCTGGTTTATGTACTGGCACGACCCATCGCCCAAAGGCTTCGAAGCCTACCAAAACCCGCAGGTGCTAAACTTGAAGGATTTGCCATGGGTGAAGGTGAAACAGCCAATGATGTTTTATCCGATAATAAAGTAGGGGAAGGCAACGTCAATATAAAGGCCGCCGCTAATTGATCTGTTTGATAGCCTAATCCCTTTGATAGGCATTCATTTTAGGATATTTTTCACCCGCGTACCAGGGCGTTTGCGGCCGGTTGGCAGGGAAGCCATGCTGTTCACGATAAGCCTTACGTTCTGCTGTAAAATGCCACCAGCGTTTGCTATCGTCACGGTTTTCGATGTAATGCACCAGCAGCCTGTAGGAATCTTCCACACATGGGTCGGCCCAGCTACCACAAAATTTTTCAAAGGCATCAAAGAGTTCTACCGCGTCTTTCCCTTTAAGCTGGGCTAAGGAATAATACCCCTGGCCGATAAGTTCTTCTGCGAAATTGATACCCAACGAGGGGATGCTTTGAAACTCCGCAAGCGCCTGTAATTCTTTAGCGCGATGCGGCGATGCGTTCAGTAGTACAGCAACTTCATCCGGAGCATGATCCTGTAACATCTTTTGGCTGATCTTTTTGGCTTTCAGCGTTCGCTTTTCTGTTTCGGTCAACCGGTAATTAATGTTCTTTTTCATAGCACTTCTACATAGTTGATAATGAATTTCGCTACCTGTTCCTGCTCAATAACATTCAGGTCGTCTCCATCGTAAATCCAATAACCATCCGCATCAAATAAAACCCTGCCCAGGTTTTCGTCGGTTTGATCGTAAGCGGTATATAGTTCGTAACACTGGTGCCCAACAGGTGCATAAGACGGCACTACCCTAATTACCTCACCGGCACCGTTGTGCCGGTTAAGCCAGGCTTTTGCCTCATCCCGCAGGAATATTTTTGACTTGAGCTGCTGCATCATTCAAAGCTTTTTTTCAAAGATAAATGAAAAGCTAATATTTTTAGTATTAACGCGCCTGAAATATTAAAAAAAATGGCTGATGATTCTTCCGGACTGTTTCCGCCAGCGGCGTGGAATGCAGGCAAGACCAAGCGAAATCCTCACTACTTATATTGAAAAAAAGGGAAAACCTTAGTTACCCCGGCCTGGACCCGGCGAAATCGCGTTTAAATTAATGCGAGCCAGGACTTGTGCGATTGCCCCTCTCAATAGTAATAGCCCATGAATGGACAGGTCGATGAATCACCAAACGTTCCTATGGAACGTAATCGGTTTTTTTGTTTTTCTACCAACCAAACATCCCGAAGGGATGAGGAAAGCAATTTCGTTCCATAGGAACGTGTGGTTGGTAGAAATAAAAATGTCGGTTTGCCTACGTTCCATTGGAACGTTTGGTGATTCTGTCTAATGATGGGCTATTACTCTCAAGAGGAGGACTAAAAACCTAAAAGTTTCCCCGCCGAAAGAGCATTCATCCTTGCAAATCGAATATTCAATATTCGATTTGCAAGGATGAATAAGTAACGCCGCAAATTCGCTCAGGCTTTCACAGCAACCCCATTAACCGTCTTGTTCAAACGAAACGCCGCAAGCAGGTAATAAAAGGCGCCGAATGCTGCGTACCCGCCCAGGCTGGCAATGCCCTTTGTAGGGTCGTGCGCCAGTACGATAAACGAAACGCCTGCCAGTACCGACTGCCCACCGCTGAGGATCATGGGCCATTGGCCATCTAATGATTTGCGGCGGCGTAAGCCTAAGATAAATTGTATCAGCCCGGTACCGATTGCCCATGCACCGAAAACAATCAGTGCCTCGGGCACGCCTTTTTGTAAAGCGATGCCTACAGCTATGGTTGTAACAGTGCTTATCGCAATGTTTACATGTTGCGGTGTTTTAGAAGCGCTGTTGCGGTTGGCTCGGATATCGAGGAAGGTGCCCAGCACATCCCAGGCCGGGTAAATAATCAGCAGGATACTGGCAATGCCAGGGGACGTTTTTGCAAAAATGGCCACAAGGATAACCCAGGCCACCGAAAAGGCGGCACGGGTAAAATAAAGGTTGCGTAACGATGTAGCAGTTTCAACGCCCGGGGCGTTTGTTGCTGTATTTGATGAAGGATTCGATGTCATGATTTTATTGTTTTTGTTGGCTCAAAGGTCTGTAGTATTGCCGGGCGCGTTTTTCACTTAAGTTAAAACGGCCGGGAAATATTACGGTACGATTACACTTAAAAAGCGAGCGGCGATTTTCACTTAAGTGAAAATGATTGTGTTATATTCTGACTAATTTTGAGGACTGTTTGCCTTATACTATATTCAAATGGCCGATAAAAACGACATCATTTTTCAGTACCTCCGGAATTTTGCGCCCCTGAACGATAACGATATTATGGTTAGCGAACCGTTTTGGAAAGCGCGTAAAATGCTGAAAGGAGATTTCTTCAACATGCAGAGCATGGTTTGCAACGATCTGGGGCTGATTGTGAAAGGCATCTTCCGCATCTATTACCGCGACCCGGAAACTAAGGAAGACAAGAACATCTTCTTTTTTTCGGAGAACCAGTTTGTTGTTTCGTTCCGAAGCTTTGTATCGCGCAGCCCCTGCTGGTATTTCATCGAGGCGATGGAAGATTCGGAGATTTTTTTCATCTCATACCACGACCTGAACAGCCTTTACGAAAGCCACCCCAACTGGGGGAAATTCGGCAGGTTATTGGCCGAATCATTTTTCAAGATCGCGCAAACGCGCACCGAAGAATTCATATTTTTCTCACACGAGCAGCGCTACCTGCGGCTGCTGGAAGCGCACCCGGATATCGTGGAGCGCATACCGGCTTATCATATTTCGTCGTACCTCGGCATCACCAACCCCTCGTTAAGCAGGATCAGGAAACGGGTGGAGAGTAAGAAGGGGGAATAGTTTGATTAGTTAAAATTCCTGTCGCTGCCGCAAGTGTCCCCGACTTGTGGCCCGCATGCAAAGTAGCCATCAGGACGGACAGGCATACACGATGCAGTTCCTTCTTGGTTCTTGACTCTTAATTCTTGCTTCTATTCAGAAAAGGTTCTGTTGTGATGCTTCGGAAAGGTTCTGCCCCGCTTTTTGTCCAAGCCGCTGATAGAAGCGGCTTTCCCGTCAATCGGGTTTAGGGATGAGTGTGCAGTGTGGGACCTCCCTAATCACCATCGTCATTGCGAGCGATAGCGCGGCAATCTCCGGCAAGTAGAGCAGCTTGCAATGCGGACGCGTTTAGAAATCTGCTTTGTGCCTTGTTTTCACTAAAAGCAGACTGTTATCTTCAAAAACCGGCGTGGCACAGTGAAAACACCGGACACAGGCTGAATCCGCATAATCATTGCTATTGGCGCATTTTACATCCCCGGGATATAAACAATCAACAAACCAAGATATTAATCAATTAGTTTAATTAGCAATATTTCTGACAATTGAATACCTTTAATCATCCAGATAAAACCTTATCATTGATAGCAGATTGACCACAGATTTTATCGATTGTAGCTTTGTGATAATTTGTCAACCTTTTAAAAGTAAACAATGGGAACTCATTACAAAGATCAAATCACTGTAGCCACTTCTGATGGTCCATTAACAATAAAATCAGAGCAGATAACAAAAATAGAAAAGGCACCTGATCTTGGTGCATTGATAACCTATTCCTGTTTGGAATCAAATGAATCCAAACAGGCTTTAACAGTTGAATCATTTCTCCGTGTGTTAACTTATTTTAAATACTAACATGGCACTTGGAGATGCTCACCAGGGATACAGCTATCAAGACCTGCTTTGTTGCTACTTTATTTTAGATGATGTCATCAGGTTTAATACCTCCGATTTTTTTATCGATCTCAAGGAATATAAAGAGGACAGATTTGACGATCTTACAATCAATCACTCCGATGCGGTCTATAAGAAACAGTTTAAATACAGTAACGAAAAAAATAACCATACCCTAACTAAGGATGACCTCGCAAATGATGGAAATTACCAGTTAGCTCTTTTCAGCCTTTACAAATCGTGGGTTTCAAGCAGCAAACCTAAAACGTATGTGCGCCTATGTCTGGCATGGAATATACCCGACATAAATTTGGGTGATTTGATGGAAGAACTTTATATGGAAGGATCTTTTCCGGCGTTCAAAACCAGGGTATTTCAATTTGATATCGAGAAGTTCTGGCCGGTCGGAGGTACACCGCCGAAAGGATGGAATAAATTCAAGCAACAAAAAATTGACCATAAGGATTTCAGCGAATTCCTGAAATACCTTACTATAGAACTCGAATTACCAAAATTCAGTGAGGACCTTTACCAGCCTGGTGCCTTGGAAAAACTCGTCTTGGATAAGGTTGAGAGTTTAGGAATGGGGTATTATCCAAATGACCATTACAAAAAACAGGAATTTGCCTCAGCTTTGCTTGCCAAGGTCAGGAAACACAGAAGTTCAGGTGTTCCTATGTCTACGGCCGACTTTTACGATTATTTCAGGATTAAAACTGATTATGGCGCTATCCAGCAAGTATTTCCTGTAAATGAAAATCAGAAAATTGAAACCATTTCAATCTATGAGCAATTAATTTCTGAATTAGCAAATCACCAACGAATTTCCTTGACAGGCGAACCCGGCATGGGCAAATCCTGGCTGGTCGAAAACTTTAAAAAGCATATCGCAGGGACTGAGATTCACTTAATTCGCCATCTGTGCTATACCGATATAAGTGATCAATTACAAACACAGCGGATTCAGATTAACGTTTTGTACGCTAATCTCATCAAAGAAATCCTTGATGTTTTTCCAAAGTTAAAAGGTTCCAAATCAAAAGTGTACGCCAGCGACCTGCACGAACTGAATCTGTTATTAGCCGCAATTGATGAGGATACAATACTCGTTATCGATGGCATTGATCATATTGAGCGAATCTACCAATTCAGAAACCTTTCCATTGACCTTAATCGCTCCGAGATTGACATCTTGCACGCAATCAATAAACTGAAGCCTTCAGCACACGTAAAAATACTCGCAATATCTCAGCCTATAACGGAATTAAAGGAACTTGACAATTTTTATCCGATGTCAATACCGCGTTGGGGAGAGGCAGAAATTGAAAGCTACCTACTTAAATGCGGAGTGGATAACATTTTAATTGATGGCAACCAAAAATTATCACAATACCTAAATCTAAAGGTTGCAGGTAACCCGCTTTACCTTCGCTATATCGTTGAGGAACTTCATAATCTTGACCAAATCGATTTTGACCATTTACAACAAATACCGGTTTATGATTCGGGCCTCAGGAATTATTATCAATATTTACTGGGCAAGCTCAACCTTAAGGAACAGATCCCAAGAATCCTGAGCGGGGTAAGCTTTAGTGTAACGCTTAGTGAGCTACAGGAAATCACAGGTGAAGGGAATTTGGTCAGCGAATCGTTGGATATGCTTAAGCCGGTTATTAAGCTAAATGTTTCCCAGAACGGTTACAGTATTTATCATGAAAGCTTTCGTCGATTTATTATTGACCAGTTAATATCCAATCAGATTTCGATTGAAAAAACAGTATATAACCCAATCATTTCATGGTTTGAAGAAAAAGGTATCTTCACCTATCCTAAAAGCTACCGGTTCTATTTCCAATATATCCATGAATCTGGCAAGCTGGAGAAAGCCCTCGAATTTGCAACAATAGATTTTGTATGGAATTCTGCTTTTCATGGCCACCATTGGGAGATCATCGCCAACAACCTCAAATATATCAACAAGGCCGTACTGAATATGGGTTCTATCCCCCAATTGTTCATTATTACCGAACTTAGCAGGGTAATATCCATGACAGAGGATGCTTTCAAAGAAACCTTACTTTCTTATTTGAAAGCTGTTGGAAATCTGGAAGGTTTCCAAAAAGTTGCAGATTACCTGGTTTATGAAGGTAGCCCTACTCTAAGCCTTGAACTCGGGCTTAAAGCCTGTCAATTGTGCTTTCTGAACAACATGCAAGCCCCTTGGCAAGTTTATCTGGATTACTTTCGAGGTGCGAATGTTGAAATTACAACAGAAATGTTCTCTTTGATCTTAACGCATCGCATAGAAAACGAAGATGAGGAAAAGATTATTCACATAGCTGATGGGATTTCCAAAAATGAAAATTCTGATTATAAGCAAGTATTCAGCTATTTATTTGAGGAATATTATGACCGCGATTTCATACAGAGGCTTATATCTTCAAATACTGTTATCGCTGAACTTCTAATCAGACCGGCATCACCAAAATTATCGAAAATGCAATTGATTAACCTCCGGAATGAGGTTAAGGACATCGATCATTTCAGTTCGCGCGATATTGATGCTTTGGACAGATTTGTTAAAGCAATGGTCGAAGCTGATGACAAGGAATGCCAGGAATGTATCGGGCAGCTAAAAAGTATCAATTGGTTTTATAACTGGGTTATATTCTTAATAGAAACCATAAAGCTTGGAAAGGAGGAACAGCCCGATCAGCACAGATTGGCTGAACTGTTTAAAATGCTAACCTACGATACTGAACCATTTAAAGGAAAGCCGAGGACATCCGATTTACATTCCATAAAGGATTGGATACATCAATCATTTGAAGATGCAATCAAGCTGGTTAATGATGCTGCATTTTATCCAAAGTTGATTGAAGCTCTCATTAAAGTAAGCGACGAAACTACCACAAGCCTTCAAAAAAGCCTTGGCGGACCATTACCGACGGATAAGCTGTTCTCTTTACTATGTGATTGTACCAACGAAGAAAATTGGCAATATATTTCGGAAAAGCTTGAAGAAGAACTCTTGGACAAAAGTCAGTACCATCTGCATTCTTACATCGCAGAATATCACTTTAACCTGACATCCATATATGCAGGCCGGAGTGATGATAAGGCGGTAGCACATTTAAAGGAAGGTCTTAAATTTACTTTAGGGTATACCTTTCGAAAAGATATGACAATTGAGGACCTGCTCAATTCGGTTGAATCTTTAAATAAAGTGGACAATACAAGAGGCATGCAAGCAATTAAAGAATTGCTTGCACTTGTATACTCAGTAGTCAATCATACAGATGGGAAGGAAACACAGTATTTCCCGATTGAGTGGTTTGAAAAATACGCTGCAATCGCGCCGGATGACAGCAAAATCTACCTACTCAACTCGCTGGCTGACACACGATTGGACTGGAGACTGGAAAAATGTCTTGAAAATTTACTTATATCGTTAAACGGTAGTGTTGATATTCAGATCGAGTACTATTTATCAAGGACTTTGCCATTAGCCACCTCGTATAAATTCCTTAATTACAGTATGGGAATCCTTCAGCAAGTTGCCGGTTTAAACGAGCAATGGGCTTTAAAGTACCTTGGTACAGTTTACGAGAAATTCAAGGTTACCTTCCGAAACGAGATTAGCGTAGAGCAGGCCAACATACTGAGGGCAATTATCGGTAATTTAGATATTGATGATCGTATAGATATCTCACTTATTCGGCAACGCAAACCCTACAACTCTCCAACATCAACTGAAAAAATACTGGTTTCGGAATTTCGGTCCCGTCGGGATTTTAGCGAGATGTCGGCAGAAGATATGGTTAATTATCTTCAAGATAATGAAATTACCGACAGGGATTACCAGTCTCTGTTTTATAGAGTTCGGGAAACGAATGTAACGCCTGACGAATACAAAAAAATTATTGATGCCTTGTTTTCTGGAAAGTATAAATACAAGCGACAGCCCCAGAAGTTGAACAAGGTTTTTGAAGATAGCGGTAACATGCAGATATACTTCCAGGTGTCAAGGTTTGTCAACGACCTTAACGAAAACTATCAGTCTTTAGTGAACAAAGAGGCGTTTGATCAGGCTTTCAAAATTAGAGCGGATGAAACTCTTAACGTGCTTCGCCAGTTGCTCGAAAAGCGGCTGGACAAGGGATATTCGATGTCGCTTTCGGGTAATCTTTTTAACGCATTAGCCCACGCGAGCTTAGATAAAAAGGAACTTGTCGAGTCTTGGTCAAACATGTATAATGCTATTGCCGAGAGGCTACCGGTAACTGAGCCTATTGATTGGAGTGAGATGCTTTCGTTTCCAGTTCAAATGGATAAGGAAGAATTACTGATAGCCCTGCTGATTACGCGTTTTAAGATTGGTACGACCGAAAGGTATCAATGGACCCTTGCCGGTGTCGCAGACCTTTTGCAGCGCAACCCTGAGCGGATGATTAAGCCCTTTAAATTTTTCTTCTCTACATGGAAGAATTATGAGAACGCTATTCAGGTCACCATCGTCCAGTTGATTTATGAATATGGCCGCGAAAATCCGGGATATGGAAAACATTTTCATAAAGAACTGGAAAGCATTTATCCACTAAGGCATTTCATGATTGACATCATGATCGAAAAACTCCTGGGCAAATCACCTCGCAGACTGATTGCTGGCCCCGCTAAGTTGCGTTATCCCTTCATGGACGATAACGAAATGGGGGTCTTCATGAGGCTAAATCACAGGCACACTCGTTTGGAATTTGCTTTTGTCGATCTGGAGCAGGCTTTCCAGAAAACAAGAGCAAATTTTAAAACAGAGGTCAATAGCAAGAAAACCTTAGAAATTTATGCAAATCGGTCACATGAGATGTACGTCAGCAACATTTATTTCGCGGATTATATTCTAAAAACAATCAATACGGAATTATATGAGGACCTGTATGAATCATTTGATCGGGATGAGGTTCTTGACAGTACCAGATTAGTAATAAAAAGTATTGTAGCTTATACACAATCTATTTGCCCAAGGGATAAGAAACTTGTTAGACCTTCACAAATTCACGAGCCGGAAAGTCGGAAACGACCGGATGCCTACAGGAATTGGGTGCGCCTTGGGCATTACGAAAAAGAGTTTCATGGTGAGACCTTCGAAAGACTAATCGAGTTAACCGTTTTCTCAGCAGTGCAATTTACTGATAAGGAAAAAGTATCCTATCCATTTTCACAATACAGAATTCCTGAGGACGGTATTTTCACCAGTCAAACCCCATTTCGGCAAGATCGGGAGATGGTTTTTCTCAATCGGGAAACAGATGGCTTGGAGGACTATATACTAATTTGGCTGCATTCCAGTGCGCTTGCACACTTGAAATTAAAGATTAAAACCTTTAATGAAGGATTATCCGCAGTAGATGAAGATGGGAACTTAGGTTTAGTATTTAATAGTTGGAAGTCGGACTATGTTGGTTTAGGGGTTACCGATCGTCTTTCGGATGAGATACCTAAACTGAGCGGAGGTGAGCTTCTTATTCGAGAAGATTTATATCAGCAATTAGAACAGTGGTCTGGCAAATCAGGCTGGTGTTTTACAAAAAAGATTTCAAATGGACGGGCCTTTTAAGTAGTTGTTAATCAGCTGATTTGTAGATATGACCTTTTCCAGGTTCACCACTCTCTTTTTAGCCTGCGGTTGATGTTATCACCAAACCGCCCGTATGCAAGGTAGCCTTCATGCATATCGGGTTAGCCTTAGCATTCTTTTCGCGTTGAGAAAGCATCACGGCGCCACAAGCGGGGACGCTATGCGGTAGCGGAGAGGGTATGATGTGCAGATTTCAGATGTGCAAATGTGCAGATGAGAAGGGTGATAGTGCAGAGGTATGGTTTCGAGAATCAAGAACACCCTTTAGTCCCAGGAATCAAGGTTCAGACAATTTGCAAATCCGCTGTGCCTACCGATGATTGCCGCGCCCGCTGGCGCATTGTCCTCATTTGTGCCCCGCATGCAAGAAAGCCATCGCAAAGGCTTTGGATTTATTTTCAACTCCTAGCACGGGTATGCCAGGCAGCATGGTATAATCTACCCAAGGGAAAAGAGTTTACTGATTTTTACCCTTCGGTGGGCATTATCACCGCGCCGCTTCCCGCCGCCGGCTTCGGCATCAGCTTATTCACCAATCCTACCGAGATGCCCAGTTCAGCGCTTATTTTGCGCTGGCTATACCCTTTGCCTGCCAATTGAGCTACGTGTTGGGCAAGCAGCTCTTTATCGGGCTGGCTGAGGGTGTGCAGGTGCAGGCGTTCGTGGCTGTGGCCTTCAAACTGCATCTGCAAAAAATGTTGGGGCCTGGTAATGCGGCAAAGGCATACGTTTTCTTCGCCGTAGGCCTGCGCGGTGTTGCGCTGTTTAATTTGCTTGAGGTACCGCAGGTGCTGCCGCGTGCTGCTGCTGCCAATGGCAAAGGCGCTATCGGCCAGGTTAATGAGTATTTTGCTGCCTTGCAGGTCGTCGGCCTGCAGTGGCCGGCCGGGGTTGCGTTTTTTGGGCGTATGGGCCAGCACCAGGATAGAGAGGCTGTATTGGGTTTTAAGCACTTTAAGGTGCTTCATCAGGCTCAGCGCAACCGCGGCATTTTCGGTACCGCCGCGCAGGCAGCTGATGTTATCGATGATGAGCACACTGGCCTTTACCAGTTCGATTTTATAGGCAATGCCCGCCATCAGCTGTTCATCGGTTTCGTTGTAGCCCGGCGTAAGGTGGTTATCCGGGTTAAACTCCGCGCGAAAGAAGTTATCGTTAAAGCTGTCCACGCCTTGTGTATTGGCATAGCGCTGGTAAAATTGCAGCGTGGTAAGTTCAAAATCGATATACAGCACTTTAGCGGCCTTTGCCTGCATGGCGAAAGGCCCAATGGCCTTGCCCCGGGCTATGCTATTGCCAATTTGCACCGCCAGTACCGATTTGCCCGCATTGCTATCGGCAAACAGCATACAAAGCTCGTTTTGGTGCCAAAAACTGCCGAAAAGCATCATGGCCTTGGGTTCGCGCTCTCCAAGCTCCATCCAGCGGTTGCCGGTGCAAACGGTAAACAGGTAGCGGCAGGCTTCCGGGTTGGCCGGCGGGTTGGTATTATCGGTTATACGTTTGGCGGGGCGCAGTTCAAGTCCCCGGGCTTCAGCACGGATGGCTTCGATAATATCCGGGCGTCCGGTGGGATGGTAGGTATTCATATGTAACAATGTGTAATGATGCAGGGTAATAGCAGGGCAATGCCCGGAAATTTGGCGAAAACCGCTGCAAATTATGCGTAATGAAGCGGAAATTTGGCGGGCTTGTTATGGCAATATGGGCATATTGCATAAGCAAGCGTTTTTATACCCAAATATAAAACCTATTGATAATAAAAGTGGTGACACGATTTTGACACCATGATAAAATTTGGAATTACCTGATTATAAGGAATGTATCAGTGTTCACGGTGTTCACACGGCGCGGCGTGAACACTTTGGACGGGTTTAGCCTGCGGTTGGTGTAGAGCTTCCTGTCTCAAATCTCACATCTCAAATCTCACATCTATCTAACAGTTGCCTCCCAAAATACAATCCTGCTTTTCTGCGTATTGCTATCAATTATTGCTTTTTATCTCAAATCTCACGTCTCTTATCTCACGTCTCATATCTCACATCTCAAATCTCAATCTTCATATCTCAATTCTAATTTTATAGCTAACTTAGCGCGCATTACACATAACAATGAAAAGAGATAAATTAATATTTAAATTGCTGGATGAAGAGCAGCAACGCCAGGAAGAAGGCATAGAGCTGATTGCATCTGAAAATTTTGTAAGCAAGCAGGTAATGGAAGCTGCGGGCTCTGTAGCCACCAACAAATACGCTGAAGGCCTACCGGGCAAACGCTATTACGGCGGCTGCGAAGTGGTTGATGAGATTGAGACTATCGCTATTGAACGCGCCAAGCAATTGTTTAATGCCGAGTGGGCAAACGTGCAGCCGCATAGCGGTGCGCAGGCCAATGCTGCGGTTATGCTGGCTGTTTTAAACCCCGGCGATAAAATATTAGGGTTCGATCTTTCACATGGCGGCCACTTAACACATGGTTCGGCCGTAAACTTTTCGGGCAAGCTATACGAGCCGCATTTTTATGGGGTTAAAAAAGATACCGGTTATGTAGACTATGAGCAGCTGAAAGAAGTTGCCCTGCGCGAGAAACCGAAACTGATCATCTGCGGCGCTTCGGCTTACTCGCGCGATTGGGATTACGAATTTATCCGCGCCGTTGCCGATGAGGTTGGCGCATTAGTGCTGGCCGATATTTCGCACCCGGCAGGCCTTATTGCACGCGGTTTGCTTACCGATCCGCTGCCGCATTGCCATATTGTTACCACTACTACGCACAAAACCTTGCGCGGTCCGCGTGGCGGCTTGATATTATTGGGTAAAGATTTTGAGAACCCATGGGGCTTGAAAACACCTAAGGGCGAGGTGCGCATGATGTCGGCCTTGTTGGATATGGCTGTTTTCCCGGGTACGCAGGGCGGTCCGCTGGAGCATATCATCGCGGCTAAGGCAATCGCTTTCGGCGAGGCATTGAGCGATAGCTACATGAAATACATTTTGCAGGTGAAACTGAATGGTGCGGCCATGGCCAAGGCATTTGTAGACAGGGGCTATGATATCATATCGGGCGGTACCGATAACCACCTGATGCTGATAGATTTGCGCAATAAGAATATCAGCGGCAAAGCTGCCGAAAAAGCGCTGGTAAGTGCCGATATCACGGCCAACAAAAACATGGTACCTTACGATGATAAATCGCCGTTCGTAACATCGGGCATACGCGTAGGTACTGCCGCTATCACCACCCGCGGATTGAAAGAGAAACACATGGATACCATTGTGGAACTGATAGATTTGGTATTAACCGACCCTGAAAACGAAACTGTTTTGAAGAAGGTACGTAAAAGGGTGCACAAGCTAATGGAAGAGCATCCCCTATACCGGGATAAACACCTGGGCTAATAAATGGACACAGAGCATCATACCCCTATCGAGCTGGAAAGCAGGCGCTTAAACGCTTTGCATTCTTATAATATCTTAGATACGCTGCCCGAGAAGGAGTATGATGCTATTACCCGCCTGGCCTCCTATATATGCCAGGTACCTATCGCCTTTATTTCTTTTATAGACGACTCCCGCCAATGGATGAAATCGGCCATAGGGCTTGATATTACCGACGTGCCCATTGAAGATACCTTTTGCCAGCACACCCTTAGGCAGGGCGATTTAACCACCATCCCCGATGTATCGAAAGAAGACCTCTACCGCGACCATGAGATGGTTACCGGCGAGTTTGGGCTGCGGTTTTACGCCAGTGCGCCGCTGATAGACCCCGACGGCTACCGCATTGGTACCCTGTGCGTGCTGGATAAGCGTGCACGAGAGATAACCGAAGAACAGCAGGATGCCCTTAAAATATTAGCCAGCGAGGTAATATCGCACCTGGTGCTGCGCAAACAAAAAATAGAATTGGAGCAAAGCCTGCAGGCGCATAAGGATTTTCATACGCTTTTTAATAATTCATCAGAGATACATTTGATTGCCGGTGCCGATTCTAACATCGAACTGATCAATAACTGTATTTTTGATATTTTGGGCTACAGCCAGGAGGAGGCCACGGGCAGGTCCTTATGGAGTTTTGTGGCGGGGCAAAACCGCGAGCAGTATGTGCCCGTTATCGAGAAAGCCATCGCGACGGAAAAACCCTTCGAGATAGAAACCCAAACGGTTACCCGTTCCGGCGAAATTAAATGGATAAGCTGGACTGCCGTACACAAGGCCGGTAAATGGTACTGCAGCGGCCGCGATATGACCCTGCAGAAAAAGCTGATGAATGAAACCCAGCTGCTATCGCTGGTGGCCAGTAAAATAAAAAACGGCGTGGTGATAAGCGATGCCCACGATTGCGTGATATGGACCAACGCCGCTTTTGAGCATATAACCGGTTACAATACGGGCGATGTTGACGGGAAATTTCTGGGGCAGGTTATAAAAGGCAAGCCTAAAGATGAAGCCGCCGAGAACGAATTACTAGATGCGATAAAGAAGCAACGATCGTACGAGGTGGAGCTATCTATGTTTACGAAAGAGGGGAAGCCCATCTGGATATCGGTAACCAACTCTGTTATCTACGCTGCAGACGGTACGATAGAGAAATCCATCCGCATCATCATCGATATAACCATGCGCAAACGCGCCGAGCAGGACGTGGAGATACTGTCGTTCGCGGCACGTAAATCGCCAAGTGGCATCATGATACGCGATAACGAAAGCCGGATAATATGGATGAACGAATCGATGGAGAAGATAATAGGATACACCCTGGAAGAATTAAAAGGGCAAACTATTGGCACTAAACTGGTAGGCGCGGAAACCGACATGGAGGTTTTTAAAGGGGCGGTACAAAAGGTAAAAGCGAACGAGCCTTACGAAGTCGAAATAAAAATATATAAAAAAGACGGCACGCCCGTATGGGTGTTCATATCAAACAGTCCGCTGTTTAACGAGGCTGGCAACGTGGAGCGGCAGATAGGCGTGATGGTGGATATCAGCAGCCGCAAAAAGGCCGAAGAACAGCTCACCTTGCTTTCACTTGTTGCCAGTAAAACTACCAGCGGCGTAGTCATCAACAACGGCGAGGGCAAGGTAGAATGGGTGAACGATGCTTTTGAGCACATTACCGGCTATGCTTTGCATGATGTAAAAGATAAACACCTGGGCGATTCGCTTAAAGGCGAGCTTACCGATGTATCCATCATTACCAAAGCGCGCGAACTATCCGAAAAGAAGCAATCTTTCGAGGTGGATCTGCTCATTTACCGTAAAGACGGTGTGCCGGTGTGGATATCGGTCATCAATTCGGTTATTACCGATAATACAGGAAAGGTTGATAAGTACATTGAGGTAATCATTGATATCACTGCCAAAAAGAATGCCGAGCAGGAGCTGATAGCCGCAAAAGAGGAAGCCCTGCAACTGAGCCGCGCCAAAGATATGTTCATAGGCGTAATGAGCCACGAGATACGTACGCCGCTGAATGCCGTGATAGGCATGAGCCATTTGTTGCTGGATGATAACCCGCTCGATTCGCAAAAGGAGAACCTCAACATCCTCAAGTTCTCGGCAGAGAACCTGATGACGCTGATAAACGACGTGCTGGATTTTACCAAGATAGAAACAGGCAATGTGGTGCTGGAACATGCCCGGGTAGATATACGGGATATGATACAGGGCGTAACGGCCTCTATGCAATACAAAGCGCTGGAAAAGGGTATTTATCTGAAGAGCGAAGTAGAAGGTTCAATACCCGAAGCGGTACTTGGTGACAGGGCCAGGCTGGTACAGATTTTGCTGAACCTGGTGAGTAATGCCGTTAAGTTTACCTCCACAGGCGGCGTAACTATCGATTTAAAGATAATTGAGGAACAAAAAAAAATCGTGAGGCTGCGTTTTGCCGTATCTGATACCGGAATTGGTATTGCAAAAAGCAAATTAAATACCATCTTTGAATCTTTTAAGCAAGCCGAGGAAAATACCACCCGCGAATACGGCGGTACAGGCCTGGGTTTGGCTATCAGTAAACGCTTGATAGAGCTGCACGACTCGCGGATAATTGTAGAAAGCATACCGGGGCAGGGCTCTACATTTTGGTTTACGGTAACCTTTAAGAAGATAGACGATCGTACTAAAAATAACAATAATAAAGTGGAAACAGGGCTAAATATCAATGTGCTGGTAGTAGATGACAACCAGATAAACAGGTTGCTTATAAACAAAGTACTAAAAAAATGGGGCGCATCGGCAGATTTTGCCGAAAACGGCCAGGAAGCCATTGATAAGCTGGAACTGCACAAGGACTTTGATGTAGTACTGATGGATATCCATATGCCTATTATGGGCGGCCTGGAAGCCACCGGAGTTATCCGCTCCAAAACCGAGCCTTATTTCCAGAATTTGCCCATCATTGCCCTTACCGCTTCTATGCTGAACAACCAGATGGGAGAGATAGAAGGCGCCGGCATGAATGATTATATCCTGAAACCTTTCGACCCAGCCACGCTGCACATGAAACTAAGCAGATATCAGAAACAGTAGTTCAGAGTCAAGAGGTAAGAATCAAGAGACAAGAAGGCAGAAGGATTTCGAATGATGAAGTTTGGCTCCATAAAATAAAGAAAGCGTTCCATCGGGTCGCTTTTTTTGTTTGGAGGAATGCCGCACGCAAATCAAAATCCTATAAATCGTAAAAATCCGCTCAATCCCGGTTCAGACCGCATAAGCTATAGTAGCCATACTCAACTTTAATCCCGGCACTTTAAGCAGTTCTATGCCGCAGGCTTCCAGCGTTGAGCCGGTGGTAACGATATCATCAACCAGCATGATATGCTTGTTTGCCAGTTTATCCGGGTTGGCAACGGCAAATACTTCCTGCATGTTTTCGAACCTGGCAAACCGCGATTTATGCGTCTGCGTTTTGGTGGCTACCCTGCGGACAAGGTTATCCAGTTCTACACTTGCATTCAGTTTTTCGGCCAGTCCATAGGCAAAACAGGCACTTTGGTTATAGCCACGTTCCTTAAGCCGCTTTTTGTGGAGAGGCACCGGGATGATATAATCTGCCGTTTTAAATATTTCGTTCTCTGCCAGCTGGCTGCCCGCAATACTGCCCAATATATTACCTATGCGCTGCATACCATCGTACTTAAAGTGATGCATCATCTGCTGTACCTTGCCGCCTTTGTTAAATAAATAAAGCGCGTATGCGGCTTCTATAGGCAGCTTCCCCCAAAATTGTTGCGCTACGATATTGTCAGGCTGTTGGTGGAAGTTGGTGTAAGGCAGGTTGTATAGGCAATCGGTACAAACCATATCCTCGCCCAAAACCAGGCTGGCATGGCAGGCCGCGCACAGCCGGGGAAATATCAGCGAAATAAAATCTGACAGGTAGGTACGCAGCACATTCATACGTTTAAAGTACGTAAATATTTAGATGCGCACAGCGTTTTTTCTGAATGATTGCGCTGATATACCCAAACCCGATGAACGGGAAACGCAGATAACGTTTTTGCTGGAAGGTTGAGACAGCGGCTTTGCGATTCCTTGGATCAATCTGTATATTGTATCTGAAATCCACGACTGGGCGATTTTGCAGAGGCAGTTCACAGAATGCAATTTTGGCTTTGAATATAGCAGTGCGCAGCCTACCTGTTAACAATTTAGTAGCGTAAACTTAATTTCCGAACTCGTCTTTACTTCCTATTTTCGTAACGAAAACATTACAACAATAGTGAAGAGTTTTTCTGAATCGACGCTGATAGCATTACTTAAACAGCATAATATTCATGCGTTTAATGAATTGTATTCACGCTACTGCAAAGAGTTGTATGCGCGCGCTTATAAACGGTTAGGCTCTAAAGACGATGTTCAGGATATACTCCAGGATATTTTTCTATCGGTGTGGAACAATGCCGAACTGTTAGATGAGGACAAATCCCTTGGGCCTTATCTTTATAAATCTTTAAAGTTTAAAATAATCGACCGCTACTATAGGAAGGTGAAATTTTCTTGCGAGGAAATTGATTCGCCTGAAATGGAATTTGTATCAAACGACGGCGCCAACGACAAGATTTTGCTGAAAGAACTTGAAGACCTGCTTAACGGCGAAATAAGCCGCCTGCCGGTTAAAATGCGGCAGGTGTTTTTATTGAGCCGGGGCGAATACCTCAGCAATCAAAAAATTTCCGAGCGTTTGTCCCTTTCTTCCCAAACCGTTAAAAATCAAATATCGCTTGCTTTAAAAAAGCTAAAATGCGCGGTTGATGATTATAACACCATTTAATTCCTGCCGCTCCTTCCTCATTGTTAAGTAATTGTATCCCGCGCATTAACTTTTTATCGGGCATGGTACTCTTCGCTAATTTGGCCGAATTAGTTAGTAAAAGCACCAGCATTGAATTCGGAACTAAACGAAAAACAGATTAAGGAGTTGCTTGGCAGGTACGTCGACGGAACAGCATCGGAGACCGAGCGCAAGCAGATTGAAGCGTGGTACCAATCGTTCGACGATGACGCCGCTGCCCCCGT
The DNA here is from genome assembly GCF_056406215.1 of Mucilaginibacter sp. P1_D10. Lineage (NCBI taxonomy): Bacteria > Pseudomonadati > Bacteroidota > Sphingobacteriia > Sphingobacteriales > Sphingobacteriaceae > Mucilaginibacter > Mucilaginibacter sp. P1_D10. Next base: position 76,177 of record NZ_JBFUAP010000010.1, read on the forward strand.
TTTTTCATCGCCCGATGAAGAACAACAGGAGTACGATTCGGTATTGAGCAAAATTCACGGCCAGATACTACCTTCACAAATCAATACCAATCTTTTTTCTAGGCCACGTTCGATAGCCCGTTTAATGGTTGCCGCAATAGTTGGGTTCTTTTTAATCGCAGCAGGATCCTTCCATTTTTACTTCCGGAATTTAAAAGCCGTACCCGAAATAGCTAAGATAAATTTGGCAGTTGCCGAGGCCGGTAAAATGAAGCTGATCGAACTGGCCGACGGATCAAAAATCTGGCTGAACTCGTCATCTAAGCTCAGCTATCCCGATCGTTTCTCTGCGAACCTAAGGGAAGTAACGCTGCTGGAAGGCGAAGCCTTTTTTGAAATAGCGCATGAAAACAAGCGTCCTTTTATTGTACACAGCAAGGGCGTAAACACCCAGGTTTTGGGCACCTCGTTCAATATAAACGCCTACAAATATTCAAATAACATAGAAGTTACCGTCAATACCGGCAAAGTGGCTGTAAGCGTAGGCAACGACCTTATAGATTACCTAACTCCTAAAGAACAGATAAAATACCAGTTGCTTACGGGCAAGATTTTAAAAGAGAGCGTGAAAGATAGCCGCGCCCCCTGGATGAACGGCGACATCGTTTTAGACCAGGTAAATTTTGAGAGCCTTAAGGCTATCTTATTCGATAACTACAAATATGTGCTAAAAAATAAAGGCAAGAACATAACCCGGCTGCATTTCTCTGCCACATTAAAAAAATCCGACGAAATACATAATGTGATGAAACTGCTTAGCTCCATCAACAGAACAAAATACAGTTTAGCTCAAAATCAAAATGAAATAACCATGTATTAAAAGGAGTGGCATATCTATACAAAAAAGCGGAAGCTGTTAGAGCAGCTTCCGCTTTAAAAAACAGCCCTGTGCGATGCAAAACCACTAGCGGCTGTAATGTTTCCGGCAACTAAATTTCACCCAAAACTTCACAAATATATGGTTATATTTTTTACACACATAAAGCGATTTATGCGCATTTCTACCCTCCTGATCACGATTATTTTAAGCACCTGCGTTATGATGAATGCAGCGCCGGTTGCTGCGCAAAAGGTTTCGGGGATAAAGGTTTCCGTTAGTTTTCAAAAGCAGAATTTGGGCTTAAGCATACAGCAACTGCAAAACGCAACAGGCTTAAACTTTGCATACAACAAAGATCTGTTCGCCGGTGTAAGCACCCCCGCCGCCTCGTTCCAAAACGCTACGCTCGATGTAGTGCTCGACAAGCTTTTGGCCAATACCGATTTTTCTTACCGCGTAGTTAATAACAATATCCTTATCAGTCTGGATCAGGCCAAGATAAATCGCCGTGCGGCACCTGGCAAGCTTGCCGGCAAAATTACCGATGCAAAATCGAGCGAAACCCTGCCCGGCGTTACCGTTACAGCCGAAGGGCCCGTAACCTTAAGCACCACTACAGATATACAGGGTAATTACAACCTGCAATTGCAGCCCGGAAGCTACACCCTTACTTTTAAGTACATAGGCTACCAAACCAAGGTAATTACCCTTGTTGAGATTAAAGACGGCGCGCTTTCCCAGCTCAACATAGCCATGGCAACCGCAACCAACCAGTTGGCAGGCGTAGTAATTACCAGTACTTTCCGCCGCGAAACGCAATCGAGCATTTATTCGCTGCAAAAAAATAGTTCGGCCATAACCGATGGTATTTCAGCAGAGCTTATCCGCCGCACGCCGGATAGGAACGCCGGCGACGCCCTTAAAAGGGTTACAGGCGTAAGCGTGTCTGAGGGCAAATTCGTGGTGGTGAGGGGTTTGTCCGACCGCTATAACTACACCATGCTTAATGGTGGCGTATTGCCGAGCACCGAACCCGACAGACGGTCGTTTAGTTTCGATCTAATCCCCGCGCAAGCTATAGAAAGCGTTGTGGTAGTAAAAACCGCCACCGCCGATTTGCCCGGTGAATTTGCGGGCGGCGTGGTGCAAGTGACCACAAAGGATTTCCCGGACCAGGACTTCTTTTCGGTAGCAATAGGCAGCGGAAGGTACGAGGGGCAAACCGGTAATCCGTTTTTTAAAGACCGGAACGGTAGCAATGATTGGATAGGATCTGACGACGGTGGCCGTTCGCTGCCAAAAGAGGTAGACCTTACTTCGGCCGGTTTCGGTAAACTTTATCCGGAAGAGCGGTTCCGGTTGAGCAATGTGCTCGCCAAGGGATGGAACCCGGTTGCTGCGGGCAACGCAAAGCCTACCAATCAATTGCAATTGGGCTTTGGCAAAACCATAGTGTTCAAAGATGCTTCTAAACTGGGGATAATAGCCCTTGCCAACTACAGGCACGATGAATCGATAGACCAGATACAAAGGTACGATCTTGCCCGGCTTTATCGGTATTCGGGTACGGTAGCCCCCGGAGACACCTTGCGTTATTTGCGCTCGTATGACTACGAAAGGGATTACAAGTACCAGGTAAACACAGGTGCTTTATTGAACATAGCCTACCAGTTCGGTAAGAATAAAGTGGCGCTCAAATCGATGTTCAACCGCGATTTTGAAACGATAACCTCGCTTAAAACCGGTTTGAAAACGCAAGGCGAAGGCTTTCAAGATATCGTGCCAAGCATGGTTACGGATATGCACCCTACTATCAAAACATTGATAGGCACGCAATTGCAGGGTGAGCATAAATTGGGCGCAGAAAACCCGGTAACTTTAACCTGGAACGTTTCTTACAACCAGGTAAAAAAAGATGAGCCTAACCAAACCCGTATCGGTTACGTTAACCTATACCCTTCCGATACGGTAACGTATAAAAACCAAAACTATTTTGTACCCGAGTTTGGTTCGATAGAAAACTCGAGCCGTTTGTATTCCAGGCTAAAAGAGGAAGCCTATAATGTGAATTTTGCGGTTACTACGCCGTTTACAGTGGGCAGTCAACTGCAAAAGCTTAAGGCGGGCGCGTTTACGCAATTCCGTAAAAGATCGTACTTAACCCGCAACCTGGGCTATTTCGATGCAGCCCGCGGCGTAACATCTCCTAACGATCAAACCGGCTTCCCATCAGACAGGCCGGTAGATTTTAGCCAGTCTATCGATAGTATCTTATCGCCAAAGAATTTCAGGCCGGGCGGCTTGGTGCTGGTTAACTACGAATTGCCCGCTAATGAATATACCGGCGGTACTAACCTTGCTTCGGCTTTTGTGAACATGGAAAGTAATGTGCTGGACAACCTTAAGTTTATCTATGGCGTAAGGGCAGAGTTTTATACCATGAGCCTTAGTACCAATGAAGACCTTGCCAGGGCATTGCCGGGTAGCGGCGGTACAGGCGATGATCAAAGCCCAGTGCAATATATACGCTACAACACCGATATATTGCCATCGGCAAGTTTGATATACACCCCTATCAAGAATTTGAACGTGAGGGCTGCCTACTCTAAAACGCTCACCCGGCCAGAGTTCAGGGAAATAAGCCCTTACGAGTACTTTGATTTTGTAAGCGGTTATGTTACGCAGGGTAATCCTAATTTGAACAGGGGCACCATCCGGAACCTCGACTTCAGGTTAGAGTGGTTCCCTACTGCAGGCGAGATATTTTCGGCCTCCATTTTCAGGAAAGATTTGAAAGACCCCGTTGAGGTAAACACGCAGGCCACAACGTCTACTACAAAATTTATACGTACGTACCGCAATATCGAAGGCGCGGTAAACTGGGGCCTTGAATTCGAGGCGCGCAAGAACCTTTATTTCGGCACGGGGCCCGAGTGGTTGAAAAACATCATCGTGTTTGGCAATTACGCCCGCATCCATTCGCACATTATAGGTAAGATACAAGGCTTTGAAGGCCGTACGGATGTCGATCAGAATTTGCAGCGCAGGCCGCTTAGCGGGCAATCGCCTTACCTCATCAATGCAGGTTTACTGGTTAATGCGTTTAAAAATACCTTCAGCTTCTCTGCCGCGCTTAACCGTGCCGGCCGCCGCATAGTAGTGGTAGGCACCACAGCCGAGGATCGTGGCAACATCAGCACCTACCCCGATGTGTACGAAAACCCGCGCAACCAATTGGATTTGCAGATAGGGCAGAAACTGTTTAAGCAACAAATAGAAATAAGGTTGAATGCCGCCAACATCATCCCTGATAGGTATATCCAGTACCAGGATTACGATTTGGACGGAAAATACTCGGGCAATACGTTCGATGCCACGGTTTATTCCAGGAAATCATTCAGCAACTATATGCTTACCCTTACTTATACTTTTAAAAAGTAATATAAAAGAAACCAAACTAAACCGAAAACTAAAAGATGAACAAAATGGAGGTAACAACCCGGTAGTAAGAAACACCCGAGAGTAGCCCCGGCCAGGCCGGAGCGTCTCATGATGCAATTAAAAAACCAGCGAAGTTCAATAATTAACACAAAATTAATAAAAAAACAAAATGAAACTATTTTCTAAAATTTTAACTGCAGTAGTATGTGCAGGCCTTTTAAGCGCTTGTACTAAAGAAAGCAGCAATCTTAACGTTGAGCGTGACATCGTACACGGCCCTGGAGGTTCAGGTATCGATACCATTAAAGGTAACATTACCGGTACTGTAAGCCTGACTTCCTCAAGAACTTATATCCTTAAAGGGTTAGTAACTATAAAAAGCGGCGCTACTTTAAACATACCTGCCAATACCGTAATTAAAGGTTTTACAGGTGCTGGTCAAAAAGGCGTATTATTGGTTGCTAAAGGTGGTAAACTTAATTGCAATGGTAATTCAACCAAACCGGTTATCTTTACAAGCGATAGCTCAACTCCAACCAATGGCGATTGGGGCGGTATTATCATTTTAGGTTCGGCTCCAACAAACAAGCCAACTACAACCTATATCGAAGGTATACCTAACACAGCCGACACTCAATATGGTGGTGCTAATGCTGCTGACAATAGCGGTAACTTAGCTTTTGTGCGCATAGAATATGCTGGTGGCGTTTATGCAGGTGCTTTGGGCAACAACAACGAGGTTAATGGCCTTACCCTTGGTGGCGTTGGTGCTGGTACAATCATGCATCACATACAGGTTAGCTATAGCGGCGATGACTCATATGAGTTTTTTGGTGGTACAGTATGCCCAAAATACCTGATATCTTACCGTTGCATTGATGACGATTTTGACTTCGACTTTGGTTACCGTGGTACCTTACAGTTCCTTTTGGCTTTCAGGGATCCTGAAATCAATGACCAATCAGGTTCACATGGTATCGAGTGCGATAACGACAACACTGGTATTGCTACAAACAACCCACGCACACGTCCTATCATCTCTAACGCTACTTTTATTGGTAACAATGGCGTTGTAGATTCAGATCCGCATTCTCCACAAACATCTGCTACCAATGTTTCTGGTACTTTTGTTGCCGGTGCACGTTTCCGCAGGAACAGCTCTTTCAAAGTGCGTAACTCAGTATTCATTGGCTGGCCAAAAGTATTATATGTTGATGGCCAGGTAACTAATGATAGCCTTGCTACAAATAATGCCGAATTTAAGTATAACCTTGTAAACAACGATCCTAAAAGTTCGGCCTTTTTTACAACTGGTGCAACTTCCTTTACCAATGCATCATTAAGGGCTTACCTTGAAGATCCGGCTGGCAGCAACAACACATTGTACCTCTCTTCTGCATCTTTGAGGTTAGTTGATCCATTTAACCTGACAGGTGTACATCAGGAACAATTCCTTTTGCTTAGCAACGCATCTGCAACGAGTGGCGCTAATTTTACAGGACCTGACTTTGCAGTTGCATCAAATCCTGCTTTTGGTTCACCATTGTTTAAGATTGCGAAATACCGCGGTGCATTCCCGATAACAGGCACTAATGCCTGGGCTCTTGAACAATCTGGTACTACTGGCTGGGCCAGGTACTAAGCTTTTTAAGTTACAAACTGGTTTGGCAATTTTGCCAAACCAGTATTTTTTTTAATAAACGCAATAAATGAAAAAAAATCTTTACCTATTAATTTTCAGCAGCAGTTTGGCGCTGTGTTTGTTTTCCTGTAAAAAAGCCGACACGCCGGTTAATGTTTCGAAGCCCGTAGTGAAGCTGCCGGAAAGGATAACCGCCGACAGGGCACTAAGCAGCGATACGGTTTATACATTTAGCCAGGTATTGGTAACCAACAAAGCGGTTTTGACTATAGCACCCGGAACCGTTATAAAAAGTTTGGATTTTGCAACCGGCCAAACCAGGTCTGGTTATTTTGCAATTGATAAAGGGGCAAAGATAATGGCAGAAGGAACCGTAGATAAACCGATTGTGTTTACCTCGGGTTCGCCGGAAGGGCAGCGCCAGTTTGGCGATTGGGCCGGCTTATACATTTTTGGCTTGGCACCGGTTAGCGGTTTCAACCCCGAAACAGGGCGCCCGAGCAAGATCGTTACCTTGGGTGGTTTAGGAGCTACCCTACCGAGTGGCGGCGGAACCGATGCAGTAGATAATTCGGGTATCATAAAATACGTGCGGATTGAATTTGCCGGCGTAAACTCCGCAAATTCATATGGGCTTGCGTGCGTTGGCGTTGGCCGGGGAACCGTTATCGAAAACGTAGAAGCCAGCTATACGCAAACCTGCGGCTTTGGTTTTTACGGCGGTACTGTGAGCGCAAAAAACCTGCTAGCCTTTAACAATCGTGGTATTGGCTTTGTTTATTCCAATGGATATGCCGGCAAGCAGCAATTCCTGGTTAGCTATAAACACCCTTATTTTGCGGCAGATGGTTTTTACCTTCCTACTTGCGATGGGCTGCTTACCATAAATGATATCGAAAACAACCCCATTTCTCCTGCTACAAGGCCGGTAATATCTAACCTAACGGTTATTGGGCCTTACAAAAACCCTGGATATAATTCAAGCCTGCCCTGGACATCTTCTGTAACTGTATCCTATAGCAGCGCTTTATCCCTTAGGAATTCGGTTTTGATGGGTATGCCGCATGGCGCATTTAGGATTGGCGACGAAGGAGCAGCGCAAAAAATGCTGACAAAGAAAATAGATTTTACTTACAATTTGCTCAACGCTACAGACCCTGCCGAGTTATATACGATAGATTTTAATACAGTAGGCTCTATTGGCCCTGATGACATAAGGGCGTTTGTAACTACCCCCTCTCGTAATAACACCAGTTTTAATACACCTGGCCTTATCGGCCTTGCCGATCCGTTTAATTTTGCAAATCCTGGCTTGCTGCCTAATTCAGGCTCGCCTGCATTAACCGGAGCAAACTTCCTTGGTACCGATTTCAGCACCGGTTTTGAAACGGTTACGTACCGCGGCGCATTTGGCGCACAAAACTGGATGGACCAGTGGACCGACTTTTACGCTGTAACTACATCTCACTAAGTGTCAAAAAGAAATATATTGATAAGCAAAGCTTTAGGTATTACGCAAATTAAGTATGCGCTGTTGGCATGCTTATGCTTTGTTTTCCCGGCATTTTGCAGCGCACAGCAGGGCACCACTTATAAACCTATGGTGGGCATAACCTTTTCTAATTCAACGGTTAAGGATAAAGGCATGTCGGCGCTTACTTATACCGGCTGGTACCCCGGGGTAATGGCCGGGGTTGATATCAACTCACAAAAGCTGAAACAATCTATATCCCTTAGTTTTGCATCGGGCAACTTAAAAAATAATCAGAACCTGGCTACGTTATCGGCTAAGAGTTATGCGGCAAATTACTTGGCATTGTTCCCGGTAAGCCATGGCAACGTACAGCTTTATCTTGGCGGCATATTTGATAATAATCTGGCCACTCGTAGGCACAGCTCTTATATCAATAATAATAGTTATTACGAATTCAACAGTTCTTTGGGTGTCGCTGCAAAAATCTACTATTATTTTGGCACAGCAAGTAGTGGTAGTAACGCCAGCAGTTTAAGTTTCGGCGTGTTTAGCCCTTTGGGGTCGGCTTTATCCAGGTCGAATTCTGTTTATAATAAGGAAAACGATTTTCTGTCCCGCGGCTTTAAAACCTATCTTAAGAACACCCATATCGTAACGTTTGGCCGCTATGCAAAAGTTAACCTGCACACCCAACTGGATAACCGGGCGGGTGTTTTAAAGGGAATATCGTTAGCTTATAGCTGGGAATATTACAATATAACAGAGGTTAACAAGGTACAATCGGCAGTGAATACTATTATTTTATCTTATCATTTTTAGGGAATGAAACACATGCTCCGCCTTGGCCATATCGCTGCCGTGATAGTATTGCTGGTTTGTTTGTCGTGCAATAAAGCCGTAATCAAAACCGAAAGCAGCAACCCCGTAGCGGTTTTTGATTACCTGTGGCACACTTTGGATACGAAGTACGCCATGTTTACTTATAAACATGTAGACTGGCAGGCCGTTTATAGTAAATACAGGCCTAAAGTTTCTGAAAGTACCAGCGACGAACAGTTATTTGAAATTTGTATAGATATGCTCGATGAGCTGGAAGACGGCCATGTATCGTTAACCAGCAACTCGCAGATCTATAGCTATACGGGTTACTATCGCTCATACAATCATAACTTTAACTACGATGTCATAAAAACGCGATACGTTACCGCCCTAAAAACAAAAGGAATTTTAGCATACCAGTTGATAAATGGTATTGGCTACTTGTACGTGCCATCTTTTGGCCGTGATCTTAAGGAAGAAGATATCAACGCAGCGCTCGAAGAATTTGCTACGGTTGATAAAATTATCATCGATGTTAGAGATAACTCCGGCGGCGGGTCGCTTATGGTAGACCTTTTGGCTTCTAAATTTGCCGCCGGGAAAACGCTTGTTAAGTACGATGCTTACAAACGGGGCGCAGACCATGACGATTACTTTCCGGAAGTTGCAAAATACATTGACGCAGGCGATAGCCGGTTTGCCGATAAGCATGTGGCTGTTTTAACAAACCGCAGGTGCTTTAGCTCCTGCAACGATTTTGTGTTGTACATGTCCGAATTGCCTAACGCCGTAATCATTGGCGATCAAACCGGTGGCGGGGGGGGTACGCCGTTTAACCTGGAGTTGCCAAACGGCTGGCTGCTTTCTTATTCCTCCTCACAGGCCACCTCGCCTGGCGGATTTAATATCGAAAATGGCCTAACACCTGATTTTCTGGTTACAAATAGCCTCGCAGACGATACAAACAAGCGCGACGCTGTTTTTGAGTACGCCGTTACTTATCTTAACAACCACTAACGGCTTACGCTGTATAAAAAAACGCTGGGTAACGGTTACGCCTCTACAGCAACAGCCTTATCCTTCTCTTTTATAGCCAATTGCCCGCAGGCGGCATCAATGTCCTTTCCGCGGCTGCGGCGCAGGTAAGTGTTAACGCCCTGGCTGTGGAGGTATTCGGCAAAGGCAGCTACTTTATCTTCGCCGGCGTTGATGTAGCTGGCAAAGGCGATAGGGTTATACTCGATGATGTTTACCTTGCAAGGCACGTGCTTGCAAAATGCGGCAAGCTCTTTGGCATCCTGCAGGCCATCGTTTACGCCATCGAAAATGATGTATTCGTAAGTTACCGGGTTTTTGGTTTTGGCAAAGTAGTATTTCAAGGCATCGGCCAGGGCCTTTAACGAGTTTTGCTCGTTTATGGGCATAATGGCGTTGCGCTTTTCATCATTAGCGGCGTGCAGCGAAAGCGCCAGTTTAAATTTCACCTCGTCGTCGCCAAGCTTGCGTATCATTTTGGCGATGCCGGCGGTAGATACGGTAATACGACGCGCAGCCATATTCAACCCATCGGGCGCGGTAAGCTTTTCTATCGATTTAAGCACATTGGCATAATTGAGCAAAGGCTCGCCCATGCCCATATAAACCACGTTGGATAGAGGGATGCCGTAATTTTCGCGCGCTTGTTTATCTATCAGCACCACCTGGTCGTATATTTCGTCGGGGTTAAGGTTGCGTTTGCGCTCCATATACCCGGTTGCGCAGAATTTGCAGGTTAAGCTGCAGCCCACTTGCGACGATACGCAAGCAGTCATCCGCTCAGAAGTTGGTATTAAAACACCCTCAATTAAGTGAGTATCGTGTAAAATAAAAGAATTTTTTATAGTTTTATCAGCACTAACCTGCGAGGTGTTTATTTTAACGTTATTGATAATAAATTTCTCTTCCAGTTTAGCGCGTAGTTCTTTTGAAATATTGCTCATGTCATCAAAAGATATGGATGATTTTTTCCATAGCCATTCGTACACCTGTTTAGCTCTGAACGCCTTTTCATCCATTTGGATAAAGTGCTGTTGCAGAGCCTCGGGGCTTAAGCTGCGGATGTCTATTTTATCTTTTTTTGAGTTCACGTTGCAAAAGTACTTATTTTTAAAAATTCCGACGCTTTTTTAAAGTCATTCTTTTGTAGCATAAAAACAATAACTAAAAGTTAATTGTATTTTACTAAATTGGATTGGGTTTAAATTTTTTAGAAGATGCCATTTTTACTTTAATGAAGAGTTTTAGAGCCGATTACATTTACCCCGTCCAAGCCGATCCAATAAAAAATGGAATAGTAACCGTTGACGATGCCGGAAAGATAATTGCCATCTCCGATGGTCAACAAGCTGATTTTCAAAATATCCCTGTTGAAAGACTCAACGGTATAATTGTCCCAGGTTTTATTAACACCCATTGCCATACCGAACTTTCGCACTTGAAGGATAAAATCGCGCCGGGCAACGGTCTGGTAGATTTCATAAAAAGCGTACAAGCCGTGCGGCATGCCGATAAAGGAGAAATTACTGCTGCCGCAGAAAAGGCCGATGTAGAAATGCAGGAAAATGGCATCGTAGCGGTTGCCGATATCAGTAACAGTAATTTTACCATAGGCTTAAAAGCCCAAAGCAAATTATACTACCACACTTTTGTAGAAGTGTTCGGTTTCTTACCCGAACGTGCCGAAGTTATTTTTGCCAATGCCCTGGCGCTGGCAGATGAGTTTAGGCCGCAATCGGTATCAGTTACGGCGCATGCGCCATATTCGGTATCTAAAGATTTGTTCAAGCTGATCAAACGCTACAGCGATACCGGCAACAATCTTCTAAGCATACATAACCAGGAGTGCGAAGACGAGAATAAGTTTTACCGATATAAATTAGGCGGCTTTGTTGATCTGTACAAACACCTGGGTATTGATATCAATTATTTCCGCCCGCAGGCGCGTAATTCGCTGCAATCGATTATTCCGCTGCTTACCAACCGGCAAAAAATACTGATGGTGCACAACACCTGTACTAACCTTAAGGACATCTACTTCATCAAACGCTTCGATCGCAATATTAATTGGTGCTTTTGCCCCAATGCTAACCTGTATATTGAGAAACGCCTGCCCAAGGTAGAGCTGTTCGTGAACCAGGGACTGAATATCACCCTCGGTACCGATAGCCTTGCTTCTAATAATAAATTGTGTATTCTGAGCGAGATGCGTACCCTGCAGCAGCATTTACCCTCCCTTAGCCTGGATACCCTGCTGGAATGGGGCACCATTAATGGCGCTAAATTTATGGGAATAGATAACACCAGGGGCAGTATAGAGGTGGGCAAAACGCCCGGACTAAACCTGCTTACAGGCCTTGATGGCAGCACCATTACGCCCGAAACTTCCGTAAGGAAATTGGTTTGATTTTCTGCCGAATAACATCTGCCGTTAACGCCCCTTACCTGATAACGCTTACCCAGCCCGATAGTGCTTTCCCGGTATCTTTCAAAAGGATTACATAATAGTAAACGCCTACTGGTACAGGCTTGCCTTTGTAGGTGCCATCCCAGGGTTTGGCGTATGTTGCAGCGTAGAACAGCTGTGCCCCATAGCGGTTATAAATAGTTACCGAGAACGAGGTAGATGCATTGTATAGGTTATCAAGCCGCCAGGTATCGTTAATACCGTCGCCGTTGGGGGTAAAGGTGTTGGGGATGTCCGTGCGGCATTGCGCCGCCGGGCTTATAGCGGCTGTTATTACATTAGATGCTGCCGTAGGGCCGATGATACACCTGCCGCCCACCACTATGTTGCAATACACGTAATCGCCATCCTTCAGATCCCTTGTAATGAATTGCGGGCTGTTGCTGCCGGTGGCGATACCGTTAACATACCATTGATACCGGATGTCGCCCGTGTCGAAATTAGCCGCCGAGGGCGAGTAAGTCGGCGTTGCCGTAAAGGTAACGGTTGTGCCCGGGCATGTTGGCCCCTGTTGCGACGAGGCGATAGTCAAGCTCACCGAGCTATTGATGGAAACATCTATCTTGCCCCTAACCGGCCCCGATGTTGTGGGTACGCAGCCATCGTTGTTGGTAACCGAGCAGGTAACTACATCGGTGCTTTTCATGCCTGTAACGGTAAATGTAGCTATGTTGGTGCCAGCTGTTGCGCCATTCAATTCCCATTGGTAGGTAGGGCTAAGGCCTGCATTTTGCGCGGTTGCGTTGAAGGTAACGTCCATGCCGTCGCAGGCGGTTGATGGGTTGGAACTGATAGATACCGTAGGCGTTGCGCCTATATTGGTTACTGTTAAGGTTTGCTGCTGTGTGGTGCTGCCGTCGTTCGCGGTTATGGTGGCTGTACCTACGTCCACGATGTGCACCTTGCCGCCCACGATAGTTGCCACGGCGGGGTTATCGCTGGTGTAGGTGATGGGTGCGCCGCTGGTAGCCCCGGGGTCGAAATTGGGCGAGCAAAGCGTTTTGGGCGGTATAGCACCAAAGGCAAGCGGTGCGGTAATTACCTCGTGCGGCTCGTAACGGAACACGGTGATGCTGCCATCGGTAGAGCCTATCACTTCGGGTTTTCCGTCCCCATCCAAATCGGCAATGGCGGCATCATAAACATTGGAAGTTTTTAGGTTTACTTCGGGCATAAAAGAGTTTGCGTCTATCCCTTGCGCCGAGGTATTATTGCGCAGCACCGATATCGATTTTTGCCCGGAGTTGGAGATAACCAGATCAGGTTTGCCGTCGCCATCTATATCGCCCATCTCCACATCCTGCGGAAATGGCAGCTGGATATTTACCGGAACGGCAATGGAGGTTGCATTAATGCCGCCAGGGGTGCTGATGTTACGGTAGATGGATATCGAACCGTTGAACTGGTTGGTTACCACTACATCGGGCTTGTTGTCGCCGTCCAGGTCGCCTATGGTAAGGTTCTGCGATTGCGATACGCCCGGGAAATTCACCCGGGGGTAAAACGAATCGGCCGACAGACTGCCTTTTACCGCTTTGCTGCGCAGTACGTTGAAGCCGCCTGTATTAGCATTGCTATAAACAATATCGGGTTTGCCATCACCATCCATATCCGCCAGTTGTATATCCGAAGGTTGTGGCCCGGCTGGTATATCCATCTCCCGCACAAATGATTCGGCGCTGATATTACCGGTTGGCGTGAAATTCTTGAAAACTGAAATGGTTTTGCTGATAGAGTTGCCCACTACAATCTCGGGTTTTCCATCTGCATCCAAATCGCCTATGGCCACGGCAACAGGGTTAACGCCGCTGTAAATATCTACCCTTGGCGCAAACGATATATTCCCTTTTGTAGAGGTATTGCGATAAACCGAAATATAGTTGGTGCCGTAGTTTACTACCACCAGGTCTGGTTTGCCATCGCCATCGAGGTCGCCGGCGGTAACCTGCCAGGGCTCTAAGCCGGTATCAAACAGCACCGGCTGCGCGAAAGATTGCGTATTGATACCGTCATTATTGGTGGTGTTGCGGTAAGCTGCTACAGTTTTATCGGTCCAATCGGTTACTACCATATCGGGTTTGCCGTCGCCATCCAGATCGGTAATGGCGAGGGTTTGCAGGTTAGTGCTCGCCCTGAATTCCACCTTAGCTTCAAAATCGTCGGCCTCTATTTTATGGGTTGATGGGAACGTAACGGTGAACGGTTTGGTGGCGTAAGCCGTAAGCTCGGTTTCGGTATTGAGTACTGTTAGCACGCTGTAAGTTGCCCCAGCAGGTACTATTACTAAAAGCTCTTTGGTGTTGCCGCCTGCCACCATGCCTTTAGTTGCGCCGAAATAAACGATGTTATTGGCGGCGGTTGCGCTGAACCCTGTGCCGGTGATGGTAACGGTGGTACCCAGTGGGCCATTAGTGGGCGTAAAGGAGGTGATGACGGGCGGCTGCGGGTTGGTTTCTGTTACCGATATGGTAACATTGGCTGTAGCGATGCCGCTGGCATTCCCGGCTGTTATTTGATAGGTAGTTTGGGGCCAGGTTACTGTCGGTATGCCCGTAATGATACCTGTGCCTATGTCTATACTGAGGCCGGCGGGCAGGGCAGGGGTAATTGTATATGCAGGTGAGTAAACCAGTTTTTTAATGGAGTTGCCTCCGCAGATATAGATGCTGCCATCGGGCGCTGTTACCATGCCCTCGCCCCCGAACGAAGTTGATTCCAGGGTCAATTTTCCCGAAGAGTTTATTTTTATTATTTCCTGTCCTGTGCTTGCGTATATGTTGTCATCAGCGTCTACTGCTACGCAGCTCATACCGCTAAAATTGGTAAGCGTGGTGATGTTTTGCTGCGGGTTAATAATCCTCAAGGCACCTGATCCCCTTTCCATAACGTACATATTGCCTTTCTTATCGATTGCGAGGGTGTAAGGTTTAGAATACCCCGCCTGATCGATGTCGCCGTCAAAATCCCCCGGGTTGTTCAGCGTACCGCTATAACGGGAAACCATGCCATCGGGCGTAATCTTGCGGATAACGTTGTTATTGCAATCGGCCACGAATATGGTGCCTGTGGCGTCCACTGCTACTCCGGTTGGATAATTAAAAGTAGCAGTCAACGCTGGCCCATCAGCGCTGCCCTGTTGCCCGCTGCCGGCCAGGGTGCTTACATCGCCCGCAGGAGTAATTTTGCGTATTTTGTTATTCAGGGCATCGGCCACGTATATATTGCCCGCGGCATCTATGGCAAGTCCGGTGGGTTCATTGAATGTAGCTGAGGGGTCGTTGCCGGCAAAAGTAGTTACCACGCCTGCGGGTGTTATTTTACGTATGCGCGCATTAAGTTTATCGGCCAGGTAAAAATTTCCGTTTTTGTCTATTACCATACCTACAGGGCCGTTAAACTCCGCCTGGGCGCCGGTGCCGTCTTTAAGGCCGACAGCACCGCCTACAAAATCCTGGGCTGTCAGTGTGTAATCGCTTACCGCACCGCCGGTATGCTGCGGGGCAAGGGTTGCAATAGCAACGCCTTTTTTATACACCTGGGGACCGGCGTAAGTAAACGCAGGTTTGCCTTCAAATGTAAAACCCGGCAGTTCGGTAGTGCCCTTGGGGCTGGTAACGCTTACGGTGCCGGTGGCGCCGGCGCCAACAACGGCGGTTATTTGCGTAGGCGAATCCACCGTAAAGCTTGCCGCCGGTATGCCGCCGAAGCTCACTGCAGTAGCTCCGCCGAGGTCGGTTCCCTTTATGATTACCGTGACGCCGTTTGAGCCCTGTTGCGGGCTGAACGAGGTAATTACCGGCGGTGGCGTAATCAAGTGATTGCGGAAGATATAAAGCATGTTGGCTGCTGTGCTACCCGCAACAACATCAGTTACGCCATCTTTATTAAAGTCGGCGATGGCCGAGAAACGCACCAGACTGCCCGTTTCCAGGTCGACGTTGGCATCGAAGTTGAACGTGCCGGGCGTGGAGGTATTGCGGAACAATGAAAGCTTTGTGCTGTTGGCCCAGCTGATGGCTGCATCAACGCGGCCGTCGCCATCAAGGTCGCCCAGGGAGAGGTGCAGGGGTACCAATGGCGTAGGCAAATCGGCCTTTGCAGCAAAGGATACGCTGCCCGCCGATGTATTGCGGAACACGGATATGTTGGTCGCACCGCTATTTACTACCAGAAGGTCCGGCTTGTCATCGCCATCTATATCGCCGGTAACCACCTGTATGGGACCGTTACCCGCTGCAAATACTATTTTAGGGCCGAACGATGCTGCGGTGATGCTTCCCGCTACGGCAATATTGGGGTAAACCCAAATATTGTTATCGCCGGTATTAGCTATGATGAGTTCGGGCTTGCCATCGCTATCTAAGTCTGTAGCGGTAATGCTCTGCGGGTTGAGGCCTGCGGGAAGGTCTATCTTAGCCAGCAAATCATGAGTGGGGTCGGTGTAATAGGAATTGCCGGCATTGCGAAGTATGGAGATGGTGTTATCGCCGGTGTTGGCTACGGCAATATCAATACGGCCGTCGCCGTCGAAATCGGCAGCGGCAACGGCCCTCGGCTGCGGGCCGGTGGCAAAGCTGCCGCTGAGTGCGCCATCTGATAACACCGATAAGGTGTTGTCGTCCCGGTTGGTTATGATGATTTCGCGCGAGCCCTCACCATTGATGTCGGCCAGGCACATGCCTTGCGGGTTTTTGCCTGTAGCGGTTTGCCTGCCCCCGCTGAAATTGAACGCCCCGCCATCTTTGGCAGATTCGTTGGGGTATTCGGCTATCATGTTGTCGCCATTGTTCAAGGTAGCCAGGTCGGGGCTGCCGCGTTGATAGAAGTCCTGCACCAGCAGCATGCTTGGCGAGCTGCCTGTGCTGCGGGTGTAGGGAGCATCATAATCTGAAGCCTGTATTTTGCCCGGCCCGGCAAAAGTGGTCATGAAGAAAAAATTGGAAGTGACCGACAACTGTGTATCGAAATCAAGTACTGTTACCGGCCCGTAATACGAGCCATAGGGTGCTTTAACGTTAAGCTGTGTGCTGCTGGCCGACAGTACGGGTACCCAACTGGCGCCAAAAAAAACTTTGCTGTGGGCGGGCAAGGTATTGAAATTGCTGCCCTTTATCACCAGGGTGGTACCCGGCTTGGCACTTAAGGGCGTAACCGATTGTATCGATGGTACTTGCGCAAACACAAAGGGCGAAGCTATTAGCAGGCAAAACAGCAACGAGAAGGTGCGTAAGGTCATTAGGGTGGATGTCAAATTTGTCCCTAATATAAATATATGTACTTAAACTTTATAAAATTTTCGCAGGGTTAAAATTTTCGTAGGGGGAGGATGCAGCGGCTGCACAAGCCTGGGGTTAATATCCTTTTACTCCCTTCGGTTTTAAAAACGACATTTAAAAAAGCGTAAGGCCTTCGTGCAAACTTAATTATTACGATAATGTTGATGCAACAGACAAAGGTTGCCTATCTTTAGCCTTGTAAACCAATAAATTACCAAGGCATGCGCATCCTCAAAATCATCTTTTCGGTATTTTTGATACAGGTTATCGTAGCCTGTGGCTCAAAAGCATTGCCCGAGCCATCGCTGGCAGGCAAATGGAACATCACCAGCGCCCTGGGCAATGATGGCCGCCATTGGACAGGCTCTTTCACCCTCACGCAAAACGGTGGCAATTACACAGGGCTATTTCAATGGGATGCTACAGATGGCAGTGCAACGGGTACCGATAGCATTACCGGCAGCTACAACACCACTACGAAGGTGCTTACCATGCAATCGGTAATAATAAGCGGCAATATTGAACCCGTTGTTTACACGGTAAACGTAACGGGCAACGGCACCAAAATGGAAGGCATCTGGACTGGCTCCAGCGACGGATCAATAGAAAACCCCGGCCGTTGGACGGCCGAGAAGCAGTAAGGGTAGCGCGCGCACCAGGAGGAATCCTATATCGATAAACAAGGCAACAGGCTACCGTAAAAGCATCCGCAACTAAATCCCGCAAATTACGGAGCTATAGTAATCAGCTTCTTCTTAGCTTCAGTGCCATAAACCGGCATGGTATAATAGCCGCCTATCTTTTTTATGGGCATGTTCGATTTGCCGCTGAGTACTGCCACTGGCATGCGATACTCATCCGTCTGGCTTATCAGCTTAGTTTCACTTAGTGGGGATTGGTTGAATTTATCCAATGTGGCCAATTTCTTCAGCATATTGGCATCGGGTATTTTGGTGAGTTGTTTTAGCGTGGGCGATTGCAGGGTAGTATCAACCGTTATGGATAATAAGGGCATGGCGGTTGCGCCGGGCAATTTCAAATCATTTTGAGCCAATAAGCGACCGGCACCGGCCAGCAATACAACAAGTAACAATGCCTTTTTCATATGGGTTCGGTTTGATAGTACTAAGTTATCGAATTTACTTTTAAGTAAATGTTAAAAGAGGTTAAAAAGTGTTAAAAATGAATTACCCCGAATTTTACGAAGAGGGTTTTAAACGCAGAGGGCACAGAGAGAGACACACAGAGGGGCACAGAGCCTGGCAGAATATCAAGAATAGAAGTTTCTTAATGGCAGAGCGCACAGAGTACGGCAAATCTGAGTGTTTCTATAATTCGTCTCAATTGGTGAGAATTCGTGTCAACTCAATTCGTGAAAATTAGCGTTAATTAAAAAGCCGCCCCACAATTGCGGGGCGGCTCTGCTTAAACATATTAATAAATATTATTGCAGCGCGGCAATTGCTTTATCGGCAGCTGCGGCAGATGCGGTATCGCCCAGTTTGGTGCGGGCATCTTTTACTGCAGTAAGTAAGGTTACTATTTGCGGGGCCACGCCGAATTGTTTGTACTTGGCACCGAAATCGCCAATGAATTTGATGCCGGCTTGCGCATACTCAGGGCTTTTTACGCGGCCGGTAAAATCGCCGAATTTGCGCATCAGGTTAAATTGGGTTTGCGGATCGCCTTCGCTGATGGCGCTGTACACGTAAGGCCATTCGGTATCGCCGCCATTGGCTGCATATACGCTGAGGATGGCCTGCGATAATGCGCCTTTGCTGTCCTTCTCATAGTTTTTCGCCAGGGGGATAGCATCGGCAGGATTGAGCAGCGCAATGGCGTTCAAGGCTGCGCCCTGTATAGCATAGCTTTGGCTGTTCAAGGCTTGTTTAAACAGGTTCATATTGCCCGATGCTTTCAGCTTACCTAATGCATTGATAGCCGCGGCACGTACCAGGTTATTATCGTCTGTTTGGGCAAGCCTGGCTATGATTGGCACGCCTGCATTGCGTACGTCATCGTAGCTGGTAATTGCCGCTGCATTGATGGCTTTGATACGCAATTGGTAGAATTTATCGGTAAGGGCCGCAATGATTATCTTCTGCGCTGCCTTATCGCTCTGGCGGGTTTTGGCGAATTCGATAGCCTCGTAACGATCCAGGAACAATGGTGCGTTGAAGTATTGGAACGCAAACTCATCCAGCGTTTTGCTATCGGTTTTCTTGGTCAATAAAATCTTATCGCCATCAAAGTTCACCAGGTCGGGTTTAGATGCTACATCGAAAGTAAGTGTATCGGCTTTATCGCGCATCCAAACAGTGTGACGCTCTTTTTTGCCGCCGGCATAAATATCAATAGCAACAGGGAAAGTAAACGCGTTACCATCCTGGGTTTGCTGCAGGTAAACAGTTTGTTTTTTGGTAGCAGCATCCCATTTGTAACTGATGTTAAGCACCGGGTGGCCGGCGCCGTAGTACCATTGGTTAAAGAACCAGTTAAGATCGCGGCCGCTGGCTTCTTCCATAGCTAAACGCAATTGCTGCGCCTCGCCATTTTTAAAGGCGTTGGTTTTAAGGTAAATGTTGAGGCCCTTATAGAACGCAGCGTTGCCCAGGTAGTTGCGTAGCATGTATAGTATGCGACCGCCTTTTTGGTAGGTAACTACATCGAATACATCTTCTTTATCATTATAATGGAAACGCACCAGATCCTTTTTCTTGGCATCCGGCTGGTTAAGGTAGCTTTGCATAGCATCGAAGCTGTGCGCATCGCCGGCATCCTTGCCGTATTTATATTCGGCCCATATGCTTTCGCTGAAATCGGCGAAAGATTCGTTCACGGTAAGGTTGCTCCAGCTTTCGGCGGTTACATAATCGCCAAACCATTGGTGGAACAATTCGTGCACGATGGTGCTGCGACCGGCATCGTAATAACGATCGTCCAACTCACGCTTGGTACCTTGTACGTAGGTGCCATGCAGGGTAGCGGTGGTGTTTTCCATGGCGCCGCTCACGTAATCGCGCACAACTATCTGCGAGTATTTGTACCATGGGTAATCAATACCCAGGGTTTTTGAGTAGAATTCGATCACCTCGGGCGTAAAGCCGAAGATATCTTTAGCATACGGCGCGTATTTTGGCTCCAGGTAATAACTTACCTCTTTGTTGCGCCATTTATCTTTATAGATCTTGAAATCGCCCACGGCCATCATAAACAGGTAGGGCGAGTGCGGCAACTCCTGTTTCCAGGTATCGGTGCGGGTGCCATCTTTGTTTACTTTGGATAGCGCCAAACGGCCATTGCTCAATGTAACGTACTGCTTTGGCACCGTCATGATGATTTCTTCGGTAGTTTTCTGGTTCGGTTTATCGATGGTAGGGAACCAGCACGACGAGCTCTCGGTTTCGCCTTGTGTCCATATCTGGATGGGTTTATCCTTATCGGTGCCATCGGGGTTCACAAAGTACAGGCCTTTGGCATCGCTGATAGCCGAACTGCCTTTTACTTTCAGCTCATTTGGCTTGGCGGTATAATCAATGTAGATGGTGTAGCTTTCGGCGTTGGTGTAAGTTTTATCCAGCTTAATGGCTACGGTAAGGCTATCGTAGGTAAAAGTAAGCGGGGTGGTTTTGCCATTTTTTACTACGGCGATGGTTTTCAGATCCATGCCTTTGGCATCCAGGCGCAGGCTATCTGTTGGGTACATGTGAGGCTTTAAAGTAACCCATTCTTTGCCATACATATAGCGTTTTTTGTAGTCGAACCGTACATCGAGTTTGGTGTGTACCAGGTCGTTAATCTTGGTTGTGGTTGCCCGGTACAATTTGTAGGCGGGAGTTTCGACAAGTGGAGCCTGTGCCTTGGCCGTGCTGATGGCACAAGCGCTGATGCTGCCAGCCAGTAGGGCAGCGTAGATTGTTTTCATATGTTCAGTTATGGGTTTGATTGTTATGCAAGCATAATAAAAGCTAAAGTATTAGTTTTTACTGTAAAGTAAGACGCTTTTTTTAGGTTTATGTTACAAGAGGGATGGGGTACAATCGGCGAATTGGCTTAGCGGTAGTCCCATGCCTAAAAAACCTCTTCTCACAATATCTCCACATACCCCTCGGTACCATTTACGCGTATGCGCTGCCCGTCGGCAATCAGCTTCGTAGCATTTTCTAGGCCTACCACGGCGGGCAGGCCGTATTCACGGGCAATGACGGCGCCGTGGGTCATCAGGCCGCCAACTTCGGTAACCAGGCCTTTGATGGATAGGAAGAGGGGCGTCCAGCTCGGGTCGGTAAAAGTGGTGACCAATATATCGCCCTCTTCCAAATTGGCATCTGTCATGTTCAGGATAACCCGGGCACGGCCCTCCACCGTACCCGCCGAAACAGCCAGGCCGGCGATGGCATCAGTAGGGATATCATCGCGCTTGTACCTGCCCGTAATAATTTCGCCATCGGAGGTGATAACGCGGGGCGGGTTTAGTTTCTGGTGAAATTGGTGCTCCTCCCGCCGTTGCCTGATCAATTCGCCAGCCAATTCCTTTGTGCGCACCACCTCGCGGAACTCATGGAAGGTGAGGTAGTATGCATCTTCCATATCGGCAATTAGCCCGGCATCAACCAGCGTCTTCGCTTCTTTCATCAGGGCTGTTTTATATACGAAGAAGCGGGCCATGATGCCGTATTTTGGGTATTCACGATAGCCTGCGAAATTGCGGAGGATGCCTATATGCCGCTTTGCTTCAGCTGCTTTTGCTTCGCCACCGGGAAGCATCATCAAGCGGCTTAGCAAATCCTGTTCTTTTTTCGATGCCTCCGCCAGGCCTTGCGCAAACTTGTGTGCGCCTTCGCTGGGTGCAAAATTCTTGATGTTGTTGAGGAGCATCGTGATCAGTAACGACGGCTTCTCGCTCCAGCGGGTGTTGGTGATATCTATCTCGCCACTGCAGCGCATGCCGTATTTCTCCAGATACGCCCCAATGGCCTGTCGGGCTTGCTGCCCACCATTCAACTGCGACAGCGCGTCCAAAAAGCTATCATCTTTTGTGCGTCGAAGGTATTCTAACACTTCAGGATAGAGGCGTATCGCATCGGCCACATCCAGCAGGGCCATGCCCATTTCTGAGGTGATGTTGTTAGGTACGGATTGCGCGAGCGTATCGGCTGCGTTCTTATCGCCAAGCCATTCTTCCATCTTGTCGTTTATCCAAAACGCGGCATTCATCGAAGCCATTATCGCGGCCATGCTCCGCGGATCGAACAGGCCTATCCGCAAAGCCTGCCTGTCTTCCAATATAAAATCGAAGAGCTCTACGCCTGTTTTGGTCCAAATAGTTTGCTTTAATTCCACTAAGGATGCTTCGCTGTTTGCAATAAGTTCGGCAACTATTTCCGGGTTATCTGCTGTTTCGGTTTTAGGGGTAGCTGGGGGTGCCGGCTTGTCGTTTTTCGCGGCCGGTTGCGGCTGGCCGTCATCAGGCGGGGATTCGATAAAATCGCCACGCTCTATCAGGGTTAGTAATGCATCTTTCAATAGTGGGTCGTGTTTGCCCATGGCACCTATCAACGCTGCCCTTGCGGCAGGTATGGCCAATTGGGCAGCGATATCTACAAATAATCTGCCGCCGGCTTTATACATAGGGCGGGCGGCGGTCAACTGCCATAGCGATATACCCAGCGGACGCATGGCATCCGTCATCATTTGCTGGTGGCCTACGGAGATGTAAACGTGCTTCCCTTCATCCCCCGCTTCGGGGATGGGGAATAAGGTGGTCACAGGCCGGCTTTGTACGATGTAGAACACATCATCCTGCAGGCACCATTCAATATCTTGCGGGTTGCCGAAATGCGCCTCTATCTTCCTGCCTATTTGCTCCAGCTGCAAAATCTGCTCATCTGTAAGTACTTGCCGGTTTTGCTGAGCAGGCTCGATACCCGTTTCTTTGGTACCGCCACCTTCTACCGAATAAATCCCGATTTTCTTGACAGATATGTTCTTGTCGATAATCTCGCCGTCGCGCACCTCATAATTATCAGCGTTCACCAGGCCCGATACCATGGCCTCGCCCAGCCCAAAACCAGCATCTACAGAAAGCACTTTGCGGTTGCCGCTAACCGGATGGGCGGTGAACATAACCCCTGCCGCGTGCGGCTGCACCATCAGCTGCACCACAACAGCCAACTGCACTTTACGGTGGTCGAACCCGTTTTGAATGCGATAGGCGATTGCCCTATCGGTAAACAGGGATGCCCAGCAGTTGCGGATATGCTGCATCACGGCTTGTTGCCCCACGATGTTGAGGTAAGTATCCTGCTGTCCGGCGAAAGATGCCCCCGGCAAATCCTCTGCAGTCGCACTGGAACGCACCGCCCAGGCAGCCTTTGTGTCGAACGCGGAGAGTGCCTTGATAACTTCTTCTCGGACTTCCTCCGGGATGGGGCTGCTTTCGATGGCGCTGCGAATTGCGGCACCTAGCATTACGATTGCTTCCTGGTCTCCGGCTTTTAGCGGGGATAACCTATTGAGCAATCCGTCAATTACCGTTGCCTCTTCGATAGCCTTTTTGAAAGCATCTGTAGACACGCAGAAACCATCCGGCACGCGTATGCCTGGTATTTTGGCCAGTTCGGCCAGGTTTGCGCCTTTGCCACCCGCTAAGGGAAGAGTGGCTTTACCTGTTTGCTTAAAATCGAATACGTAATCGCTCATCTTATACTGCCTTCATGCCGGTGCTTTTTGCAGCCGGAAAGCCAAAATTATCAAGCAAAATGCATCAAAAAAGGTTTTGGGGACTATATTTTTTACGCGCAATAATGCTGCGGGCAGCGCGTTTTCCTTACAAACAAAGTGTTGGAAATGCCGCGTTTTGGCGTGTAGGTTGTCCAGTTTTTATTTTATAGAAATGTTGGACCACCACGGTGAAATTGGGTCGGTCCGGGAAAGACATACCTGCCGTCATGCTGCCCCTGCCGCTGGCTTAAATTTGCCAAAATGCCTTCAAAAATCTGCGTTTTTCTTCGTTTTTTCGGTGTTTTTAGTGCTTTTTCGCTCTTCTTCAATGCAGGCGTAAAAAGGGCGAAATTTGCAAGGAATGGCCATTTTTCCTAAATATTGCGCGTCCGGACCGAAAAAAAATTCCAGCTTTTTCCAATAAACCGCACCTGTTTTAGCTATAATTTTCCTGGAAATTCCAGCTTCATCTGCTACGGCTAAACCCCCAATAGGTTTCTTAACTTAATGACATTGCCCGTTGGCGGGGAGTATAGGTTTTTGCATTTAAACGGAGCCTGAGAGGTTAGGTTGACTTTTACGCCACTTCATCAATAGTGCCGCCACGGCCCTTCATGGTCCACAGGTCTATGTAATGATTTATTGGCCAATTAAATTGTTTTATTTCGGGCTAAATCTATAGTTGCTGAATTTATGATCCCCAAGGGGCAAGTCAGCTTTTTCTAACGATGCGGAGCAAAGAGTTACAGAGTCGTAATGTTAAATCACGACAGGTTTAGCTGCCGCCGATATAAAACTTCGGGACACTGGTTATATTCAGTTTATTCACTTTCTCTGAACAGTTAAAAAACTATCCCTGTAGGTTTCGCAGGCAGATGTGGCCAATGACCATAAAACAGCCATCTTTAACTTGTTTAACTTTTTTGTTTACGAAGGTATTTGGTCAAAATAACGATCGTCTGACCGTCGATTTTACCTTCTATCTGATCAGTATTATCTGAAACCAGCCGGATATTTTTAACCACAGTACCCATTTTCGCGTTTAACGAGCTGCCTTTAACATCAAGTGTGCGGGTCAATACTACCGTGTCACCGGCTTGCAGTTCATTCCCCAGACTATCGCGGTGTAATTCAAGTATCACCTCCGCATCGGTTTCAAGACCAGCTTTCGCCCATGCCAATGTTTCCTCGTCAAGGTAAAGCAGCTCCAGGCAATCTGCCGCCCAGTTCTCCTCATGGATATGGTTGAGTATGCGCCAGGCAAGCACCTGTACGGCCGGCACCTCACTCCACATGGCTTCGGCTAAAAAACGCCAATACCGGTTATCTGGCCGGCCTTTTTTTGAAAGCTCGTCCAGGCAAACCAGGCATACGGCGAGCTCATTTCGCTGGTGTCCGGCCGGGGAAATTTTATATATGGTCAGTTCACTTTCAGCTTTGCATAGCTGACAATTTTCAATAGGCGACGTTTTATGGAGCATCTTATTTAGGAATTATAAGTGTTATGTTGGGGTGTTTGTGTATAAGGGCGCTTTTAGCTACTTGTAGCTTCCGGTCATGTTTTGATCCACAGTTTCAAGCATTTTTTGTACGAGTTGCGAACCAGCTTATAGCTTTTCGGAAGTTCGCTATTGGGCGTATGATAAGTAACCAGGCGGGTATCAGCAGGTTTATTTTCAAGCATCGCATGAAAATGGTTTTTATAACGCTGATATAAACTAAATGATATTTTTACTGTGTTATCGATCCTCCCCCATGGCTGAACCTGCTCGCAGAAGGAATTGTAAAAATAAAAATGATCAAAGTCGTCACTTTTCAGATCTGTTATGTTTCCGCAACGGAAATTTACATTATTGACACCTGTAAGCAAACGTATCCGTTCAGCTTCGTCAACGAAGGGTTTTCGATGTTCGATACCATAGAATGTTGCTTCGGGATGAAGGTTTCCGGCAGCGATACAGAATTTCCCGGCTCCGGCGCCAACATCGAGGATACGCGCACCCGGAGCGGCCAGGAAATCACTGGCTTCTTCCACAACATCCAGCGGAGTCCAGTGTATGGCGGACAAAGCGCCAATAGCTGGCGGATACATTTTATCGAAAATCCTATCACCGCGTAGAAAATTGGCTTTATTTAAGGTAGCCTGCGCTTCGGGTATTTCTACAATCATTCACTCTGGCAGTAAAATGCGGGTAGCATTACAATGAAAAAAGCGAAACTTTAACTCGACGATTGCTAAGGGCAACATCATCCACCGCCTGATCGAGGCTTGGAATGCATAAACGATTAATGGTATAGCATTGGGGCATAAACAAAGATGCAGCAATTAATCCATCCCTTTGCTGAAAGAGATCAGCCGGAGAACTGATATTTATCAGTTTTTGGGATACCGATTAACGATAATTAGCCCGCTTGACCAGCAATTTTACGTCTTTGATCATTATTTTTCTGCCTTCCGTGTTAAGGATACCCTCTGTTTTAAACTCCTTTAATAAGCGGATCACATTTTCCTGGGCAATACCGGCGATGTTGGCCAGGTCGGCGCGAGAAATGTTTAAAATGATCTCCTGATCGGCTTGCTGCGTGTTTTTGTATTTCTCCCGAAGTACAATAAGTGCAATGGCCAGCCGCTCGGGCCCTGTACGCTGTGCAAATACAGAAATGCTATTAGCCAATACGGTAAATTCGTGACTCAGGGCTTTCAGCAACTTTTGCATAAAAAGCGGCGACCGCGTCAATGCAGCCATAAAGTCTTCTTTGGGTATAAAGGAAACTAAGCTTTCTTCCATCGCGGCAGCAGAGTCGGGGTAACGTTCCTCGGAAAGCACCGCGTGATACCCAATCAGCTCACCCCGGTCGGCCACGTAAATGATCTGCTCCTTGCCGATCTGATCTACTTTATATTTTTTAACCTTACCGCTTCTGATCAAGAATATTCCTGACGGCACGGTGCCCTCCCGGAAAATAACATCGCCTTTCTGATAACGGTAATCCGATTGGTTACTGATTAATATCTTATAATCCTCTTCCGAAAGGACACTTAACACCGATTGTGTCATAAAACTCCAGCGATCAATTGGAAAAATCCCTGATAAACTCATGAGACAAAGTTACGATAATATTAAAAACTGATAAATATCAGATTCTTCGCTGATGTAGTTCCGATCATGGAAGGCGATTACCCGGGTATATTTGTACGTGATTACAGTTTATCCCTATTCCACTTTTCCGCCAGAACCGGAGGGTATTCACCCGTTAATGGCACCCTTCAAAAAGCGAAACCCGATGGATTGTTTTTTTCGCAGCGATGCCGACTTTGATTGGCTTTATCCCGAACATTTCCAGCTGATGTCCCAAAAACAGTGGACGCCATTGCATGTCGCAAAAATTGCGGCAGGATACTTAAACATTAAGGGCGCAAAGATTCTTGATATCGGCAGCGGTATCGGTAAATTCTGTCTGACCGCAGCGCATCTATACCCGGATTCCCTTTTTTTTGGCGTAGAACAAAGGCACGAATTGATCCATTATGCCAGGATCGTTAAAAACTATCTCAAGTTGGCTAATGCTGGTTTCATATATGCAAATATTACCCAGGTGAACTTCAAAGAGTTCGACCATTTTTATTTTTACAATTCTTTTTATGAAAACATCGACCGGGAAAATGTCATTGATGACACCATAGAGATATCTTACGGCCTTTATGATTATTATACACAGTATTTACAATCCGTGCTGAAAGATAAGCCCTCGGGTACAAGGGTAGTTACCTACCAAAGCTTGGGTGAGATCTTGCCGGATAGTTTCAAATTGGTTGAGTCAGGATTTTCAACATTACTCCGGTTATGGATCAAAGAATAGCTTTTTTTTAACCTGAATACATATTTCAAATATAACGCGCTTCTAAAAATGTACAGTGACACCATAAACATTTCCTATTTCCGTAAAGACGCTGCCTTTGACAACTTATACCCGCAGCATATCCGTGAGTTGTCACAACTGCACTGGACTGCATTGGATATTGCCCTGGAGGCCAGTAATTTTTTGGCTGTGCAGGGTAGCCGGGTATTGGACATCGGCAGCGGCGTTGGTAAATTTTGCCTTGCGGCAGGGGTTTATCATCCCGATACTCACTTCTTTGGGATTGAACAGCGAAAAGAATTGTTCAACCATGCCAAAAGCGCCCAGGAAGAACTTGGCGTGGAAAATGTTCATTTCAGTTACGGAAACCTGACGGAACTGAACTATGAAGATTATGACAACTTCTATTTTTATAACTCTTTTTACGAAAATATTGAACCCGGAAGCCGCATCGATTACTCGGTTAAGACTTCGTTTGAACTTTACAATGAATATACAGAGTTTATCCATGAAATGCTGAGCAGCCGCCCCTCCGGGACAAAGTTGGCGACTTACCATGCTCCGGATAAACAAATACCGGCCGCTTATAAATTAACAGATAATTCCTACAGCAGGTTTCTGAAAATGTGGGTAAAGGAATAGAGAATTCGATGCCACTGATGCCGATGTAAGCCACTTTGAGTTGCCCGTCCGATCTGGTTTTTGTGCAGATGTGCTCCATTTAGACGGATCGGTTTGCCGTTTAGACTTATAAACTTTCTGGTGACCTGTTGCCCTTGATGCCTGACAGGTCACCTATAGGTCGCCAGAAGAATGCGATTTACTGAATAATTTGGAGGTTCCCGGAAACAAAAAACGCCTTAAATGCATCATTTAAGGCGTTTTTGAATCGTTCGATATATAAATTGCGGAGAGGGAGGGATTCGAACCCTCGATACACTTTTGGCGTATACACACTTTCCAGGCGTGCTCTTTCGACCACTCAGACACCTCTCCGTATCTTTTTTAGGATTGCAAAAATAGTAAACTTCCGCGCAAACCGCTAAATATATTTACGTAGGCTTATTTCAGCTGCTAAACCGTGCCGAAAGCCGTAATCCTGCTCGTTTTTTAACATTTTTTGTATAAAACAATCAATTACTGCCATTATCCCGCGCCCGGCTGCACTAATTTTACGGTGGCGGCAACATCTCTTACCCGCCTCTTCTGAATTACTATGAAAGTTAAATCTTTACTCATCGCATCGGGCATATTTTGTATGACCTGCACTCAATTAGCCACTGCGCAAAAGCTCAAAAAAACGGGCATGATACTCAATAGCCAGGAATACCTGGAATACGGCAGCGTAAACGTAATGCTGGCACACGATTTTTACCCCGAAGGGCACCAGGGCGGCGTGGGCATTATCCAAAACGGGCAACGCGTGGCCACTAACGGCGATTTGCGGCTTGAGCCTACGCCGGGGCAATGGTCGCCAACGCCGAAGGTAGGCAAGCGGGTAATCAATAAAGCTACRCAAGAAATAAGCGTGCGCATGGAATATCCTAATAACGATATCAACCGTAAGGGCTTTAACCCCATCATCTATCCAGATCTTAACTTCGCTTACAATATCCGCGTGCTGCCCGTTGGCAACGCCTTCAAGATTATAGTAGACCTGGATAAACCTTTGCCTGATGCCTGGATAGGCAAGGTGGGCTTCAATATCGAATTGTTTCCGGGGGTATTGTTCGGCAAATCGTACTATGCCGATGACCAGTTCGGTATTTTCCCGCTGCAATCGAACAGCCAGATGCTGAAAGATAACGATGGTGATTACCAAACCCAGCCCCTCGCCAGTGGCAAAAAATTAATTATTGCGCCCGAGGCGGATGCCCAACGCATGGTGATACAAAGCCTTAACGGCGATAAGCTGCAACTGCTTGATGGCCGCAGCAAGCACAACAACGGCTGGTTTGTGGTGCGCTCGCTCATCGCCAAAGGTGCCACCAAAGGCGCCATAGAATGGCTGGTAACGCCGAACGCTATCAAGGGCTGGCTCTCGCCGCCGGTGGTGCAGGTATCGCAGGTGGGCTACCACCCCAGCCAGCAAAAAATTGCGGTGATAGAACTGGATAAGCACGATACCCAAAAACAGCAGGTATCGCTGCTTCGCGTAAGCGAAAACGGCGGGCTGGTAGCGGTGCTTAAGCAAGCCCCCGCAGAGTGGGGCAACTTTTTACGCTATCACTATCTCCGTTTCGATTTTACTTCAGTAAAAAAACCGGGCATGTATGTGGTTAAATATGGCGGCTACCAAACCGAACCTTTCCAGATCAGCAGCAACGTTTTCGCCAATGATGTATGGCAGCCTACGTTGGAATATTTTTTGCCGGCCCAGATGTGCCACATGCGCGTGAACGATAAGTATCGCGTATGGCACGGCTTGTGCCACATGGATGATGCCCGTATGGCACCTACCGACTCTAACCATTTCGACGGTTACATACAGGGCCACTCTACCCTCACTAAATTTAAGCCCGGCGATAACGTGCCCTTCCTTAACCGTGGTGCCTGGCACGATGCCGGAGATTTCGATATCCGCGTAGAATCACAAGCCGAAACCGTACACGGACTTACCTTGGCTTACGAGGAGTTCCATGTAGATTACGATAATACTACGATCGACCAAACCAACCACATCGTAGAGATACAGCAACCCGATGGCAAGCCCGATGTTTTGCAACAAATAGAGCATGGCCTGCTCACCATTACCGGTGGCTACCAGGCCATGGGCCGGTTTTACCGGGGCATTATAGAGCCTACCATCCGCCAGTACGTTTTGCTGGGCGATGCAGCCAACCTTACCGATAACATCCAATACAAAACCAACGGCACCAACACCGATGCCATCCTGAATAAACCTGCCCCGGCAGATGATCGCTGGGTTTTCACCGAAGAAAATACCGGCCGCACTTTGCAAACCGCCGTTGCTTTAGCCGCTGCCAGCCGTGTAATGAAGGGCTATAACGATACCCTGGCTACCCAATGCCTGCAGATTGCCACAGAGGTTTGGAACAAAACCGAGGACAAGAACATCGGCAGGTTCGTACCCTTGGCGGTAGAGTTGTTACTCACCACCGGCGATAGGAAATACGCCGACTTTTTGGTGAAGAACAAGGAGTTGATAGCGCAACGCATTGGCAACACCGGCTGGATGGTTGGCCGTACCCTAAAAGCGGTAAACGATGCCCACTACACCGAAGCCATTACCGCCGCCGTTAAAAAAATGTATGCCGATATACAGAAACAGGGCCTAAAAACGCCGTACGGTGTGCCTTACGAACCCAATATTTGGGGCGCAGGCTGGGGCATCCAAAACTTTGGGTACAAGCAGTACTTCCTTTGCGCGAATTTCCCAACCATATTCAGCGACGAGTACATGCTCAATTCCATCAACTTTATTTTGGGTTGCCACCCGGGCTCAAACACCTCCTCATTCATTTCGGGCGTAGGCGCACGGTCTATGACTACGGCGTATGGTTTTAACCGGGCAGATTGGTCGTACATACCGGGCGGCAGCGCATCGGGCACGGCCCTCATCCGTCCCGATTTTCCGGAATTGCTGAAATGGCCATACCTGTGGCAACAGGGCGAATACGTGTTGGGCGGCGGCACGTCTGATTATTTATTCCTGGTACTGGCTGCCGATCACCTGCTGAACAAAAAATAGACGTATGGCATCTGTCAATATAAAAAGATTTTGCTGCGCCGCATTTGGTTTGATGCTGATAGGCGAGGCCGGCAGCGCTCAAACACCTGCTGCTACAAACCGCCCGCAGGTGTACCGCGAGATGAAGAAATCGATGGTAGATGAGTTGCTGAAGCCATGGTACCCGGCAGCGATAGATACACTTTACGGCGGCTTCCTGAGCAGCTTTAGTTACGATTTTAAGCCCACGGGCAATCAGGACAAGATGATTGTTACCCAAAGCCGCCATGTATGGAGCAACTCCCGGGCGGCGGAGCAGTATCCATCCGAAAAATACTATGCCAAAGGCGCCGCGCAGGGCTTCCTGTTTTTAAAGAATGTGTTGTGGGATAAGCAATACGGCGGTTTTTACACCTATACCGATAGGCAGGGCAAGCCCAAGCCCGGCAGTTTTGCGCCCAAGGAAGCCTATGGCAACTCCTTCGCGCTTTACGCCATTGCCGCTTACTACCGCCAAAGCGGCGATACCAGCGCACTAAACCTGGCCATAAAACAGTTCCATTGGTTGGAGCAGCACAGCCACGACCCTGTTTTTAAAGGATATTATCAGCATATGGAGCGCGATGGTACGCCCATCATCCGCACGGCGGCAACCCCTTCCCGCGCCGAGACGGGGTATAAGGACCAGAACACTTCCATCCATCTGCTCGAATCGTTTAGCGAGCTTTACCGGGTATGGCCCGATAGTTTGCTGCGAGTGCGCTTGCAGGAAATGCTGCTGCTGATACGCGACAAAATCGTAACGCCAAGGGGTAACCTCACCCTGTTTTTCCAGCCCGACTGGACACCCGTTAACAACCGCGATTCTTCTGAAACTTATATTCTGAGCCATCGCGGGCTTGACCATGTTTCCTTCGGCCACGATGTAGAGACTGCTTACCTTATGCTGGAAGCATCGCACCTGCTCGGCCTTAAAAACGACCATACCACCATGGCCGTTGCCAAGCGCATGGTTGACCATGCCCTGAAAAACGGCTGGGACGATAGCGTAGGCGGCTTTTACGATGAGGGCTACTATTTTAAGGATAAGCCCGGCATCACCATCATAGCCGATACCAAAAACTGGTGGGCGCAAGCCGAGGGGCTGAATACCTTGCTGATGTTCGATGATATGTACCCGAAGGATAGCCTGCAATACGGTCAAAAATTCCACAAGCTTTGGGCTTACACACAAACCTACCTGATAGACCACGAGCACGGCGACTGGTACCAGGGCGGCTTGGATAAACAGCCGCAATACAAGCTAGCCCTAAAAGGCCAGATCTGGAAAGGTACCTACCACGTATTACGGGCATTCATTAACTGCACCAATCGGCTCAACCCTGATAAGCAACTGC
This sequence comes from Mucilaginibacter sp. P1_D10, assembly GCF_056406215.1. Taxonomy (NCBI): domain Bacteria; kingdom Pseudomonadati; phylum Bacteroidota; class Sphingobacteriia; order Sphingobacteriales; family Sphingobacteriaceae; genus Mucilaginibacter; species Mucilaginibacter sp. P1_D10. The sequence goes on from NZ_JBFUAP010000010.1 coordinate 108,862, forward strand.
CCTCGGCACCAAAAAACCTGAAGCTTACCGGCATAGGGCCTAAAAAGCATTTAAGCTGGAAGGCCTCGCACGATAACAAAGGCATCCTGGGTTACGATATTTATTGCAGAGGGCTGCGCATAGCCTTTACACCCTTAACCACCTGGCAACCCATCACCGGGAAAGCCTGGCCAAAAGGCAGGTTGACCGTTAGGGCTGTTGATTTGGAGGAGAATGAATCGAATCCGGCTGCTATTAAATAATATTTGCACTAACGCGATTGAGTTTTGACTATATAACCTCCTAATGCCATAGCCGATGTTTAATTAAGTTATAAACTCATACGAACTCTGTTACGCTTTTTGGGTGATTTGACTGGTTCACCGTCATCCCCCACCGAGAACGCACCACCACCCGTTAAGTCTAATGTTTTACGAATCCCTAATGTCAAAATTCTATTATTTGTAAATGCTGAAAAATTATGCTTAGAGAGCAGTCCTCTCCATTCAAAAAAAACATAGTTACTTATTTCATTGGTCTTACCCTTAAATGCAAATTGTCCGGTTACTGTTGCATATGTGATAGATGTAGGGACATCGCCAAAAACCTTTTTAAAATCAACTTCGGATGATGAGGTTATATTATGCCAGCCGCGTGTGATCTGCCCGCTTAATGTAAACACGTTATCGTATTTAAGAGCAATACCAAACCTGATATTGTGTTGAATTACGAGGTTGTTGGAATCCTTTAGATTTGGTATAAATTTCAAACCAAAACCAAAGGGCATTACTGTTATCTGTGTTTTTTTATCATTAAAAAAGAAGTTGAGGTAGTTGTTGAAAGTTAAGCCAGCCCTGCCGTATAACATTAACGCAGGAACTAACGACACAGAGTCTTTGGTGTTTATTTGTGCACCCATATAAGGATTTACGTCGATTTGCCATGAAAAATTCTTTGTGTTAGACAATCTTGTAACGCCGCCCATATTGACGACAGGCGTAAGGTCTGACAGGAATTTATTATTTCCCACGAAATTGGCACTTGCCAACACTCCAAGATATCCCTCTGTGGGGTCTGAATCATCCAGGTTTTCTTTAGGATCGTCCTTTTCCTTAACAACTGTTCCATCGGCAGCTTTAAGGTCAAAGCTCACGGTCCCTATTGCATTTCCGTTAAGAAAGATGTCAAATACATGTTTTTTTTGCTCCATCGCTCCTTTTAAAAGAAATGTTTCGTCGGTGGCGGTAACTGAGGTTGCCGATATTACTTCGGTTGTGTCATGCCAATGAACTTCAATTTGGGGTAACTCAGTAGCAGTAAAGCCAGTGAATTTCAGGTAAGCTTCGTTGTCCCAGTTGGCTTTAGTCATGTCGATTTTATTCCCGGATAGTGCGAGACCCGCGGTAGTTATATCTGCCTTCTTAATTTCATAGTGCTGGGCAAAACAGATTGAAGGCATAATTAACGTAAGCAAATAGAGTAAAAATTTTTTCATGATAATGTTGGTTTTAGGGTAATTGAAAAATGAGCAAGTATTCTTTGTATAGGAAGGACATAAGTGAACTCTGAAGAAGTCGCGATAATGATTCCAATAGCGTTATTATCATTGTCGACAACAGGGGCACCCGAGTCTCCACTATTGGCTCGCATATTGGTAGATATTAATCCTTTCAATGTAACAGTTTCCAAACTGTTATTTATTTTGTAATTTATATCGCAGGTTGCGGAAACTTGTTGTATAGTCCCCTCTAAAGCACCCGTTGTCCTTCCGACGGATTTAACTTTGAAATGCGCATTAACATGGGCTTGCGTAACAGTAATTGGCGTTACCGGGGCTTTGTCGATATTGCATATTCTTTCAGTTATCATGACAAGAGGGTCATCAATTGTTGCCAAAGCACAATCTAGTTCAGCGTTTAATGTTCCTTCTATAACTTTGCCCAATGGTGGCCCTTGGGGATTATCTCTTTTGCCTGGCGAACAAATTATTTCGTTGGTCGGCACCGTGCTTTTAAAATTCAATTTCCGGGCGTTTAGTTCGGGGGAACAGAAAACATGATAGCAACTAAGTATATGCGGAACGTTATTTCGGTAAACTACGAAGCCAAGCGTGCCGGTTGTATTCCCTTGATTTCTGGAGGTTGAACAACCAGGCCTCTTGGGTACCGTATTATCGCAAAGCAGGGCGGGTGTAGCCGATGCCTGGATTGTGCTTCCGGTTGCCCTAACGTCTGTTGGTATATCATAAATTTTCCCATCAACAGACGGGAATTTTATGATAGGCGGTATGGGGGTAAACAGCTTATCGTCTTGCAAAAGCTTTTGAATTGGGCTGAATACAAGGCAATTAACATCTGTGGTTTGGCCTGAAATTTGTTTTTTCCCAACACTCACGGCGACAATATCAAATGCTTGTTTCCACTCATCAAATTTTTTGCTTATCGCTTCTGCTAGTACGGTTTCGGGTATATTATCGCTGGTTACATTGTCAGCAGTCGGAGAGCCATCTCCCTGCGCTTGTACATCGGTTGGTATAGTATACGTTTTGTTGGCCGATGTATATGGGATGGTGGGCGGTATGGCAACAGATTTATCGGTTTTTTCCTTTACCACGAAAACGATGCAGTTGGTTTCATTTGTAACCTGTTGTGTTACTTTTTTCCCGGGGATTATGTCTATGCAGTTATAGGTAATGAGCCATTGTTCTTTATTGTTTTTTATGGCTTCCTCAATAATGGCAGACGGGACAATTTCGGCCGTCGGGTTGGTCGAGCTTAGTGCCTGGCTAAATAGTTCCTGCGATATTTTACTGCCTTGCTCGGTAGCCTTAGAGCCAAAATAAAAAGACGACACAGCAATGGCCAGCGTGGCTAGTGTGGTTAGCACTTGCTTTGATAACTCAGCATTTACATTACTGTACGAAAAAATGATGGCCGACAACGCAAAAAAAACGATTACCAGCAATGCTATTATGGCCCTAACTGATCCGTTTGGCATGCCCAATGCTGTTGTAGCATCTCCTTTGCTTTTTTGCGCAATATTAAAAATATAATAAATGCACAAAAATGCCATCAAAAAGGCACCGATAATAATAAAACTGCTATCTGTAAGGGCTAACGTAAACTTGTCGCGATAGAATATTATGGTGGTGATTGCCACTAGCAGCCCAATTACAAACGATATTATCGTATATAAATACTTCATATATGTTATTTTTAATAATTTATTACCTGACTCGGTTGCAAGCGTTGCAATCGAAAAAATTACCCAATAACAAAGACTTAGTTGATAGGACTAACAACCTTAACAGGTTGCGCGGGGGAATTGTGATAAGCCTTAAGTCGTCTTAAAATTAAATAATTATATTAATAATAGCAAGTGTGTAGAAATATTTAATATTCTATAAATATTGTTGTTGGACTGTGGTGGTTTAATCGTAAACCAGCTTTGGACTGAACTTAAACAAAAAGTACGCGGTTAAGTAACCGCACGCTTTTTTATGTGTTTCTATTATTATTCGCCCCGTACCAGCTTTTGCAGCTTTTCGTTACGGAAATATATCCCCGCCCAGGTTAGCGCGCCAAATAGAAACGGGAACAAATAAGGCTGTCCTGGTGTACGCATCATAACCGCAACCGCACCGCCAAGGTATCCGGTAATCAATACCGCACCTAAAACGGAGGTGCGTGGTATAGCGTAAAGGATGGTGCAGGCCAACAGTATAAAGCCGATGGAGGGGATACGTTCTACCGGCCAACCCAGCGCAACGCTGCCGTCTAGAGAATGCTTTTCCAGCATAATTTTTCCAATAGCATCAAACAGGTAAAAGGCTATCATAAGTCCGCTGATGATCCACCCGGCCCATAAGGCCGCTTTTGATGTTGATTTAGTTTCAGTCATGTCTTTAAGTTTTATGTTGGTTAAAATTACCATCATAAAACCACATCGTAAGGGTATGATTGCGACATAATAAGGGTGTAGAATGCAAATCCTACACCCTTATTGCCAACTCAAAACCCAGGCTAGTTATTCAGGAAGGGGCTGCCCCATTTTTTGTTGGTATAAACATCTTTGCCGCTAAGCGTAGCCAAAAAGGCCACGATGGCGGCTTGCTGTTCGGCACTCAGGCGCAGGTTTTGCCCGCGGCCGCCGCCAAGCAGTCGTGGGTCGAGATTGGTGTTAGCGGGTTCCACGGTAATTTGGTTGTAATGGGCCACTACCGCTTGCAAGGTAGTCAGGCTGCCGTTATGCATGAACATGCCGTTTGCCGTGCCTGTGGCGTTCAATACATTGCGCAGGGATGGTGCCTTGGTATTGCTGATGTCTGTTGCGGTGCTGCCCGCCACGCCTATGATGCCGTTGTTGCCGGCCTTGGGGTCGATATCGAACTCCGGCGCACGATGGCAACCCTGGCAGCCTGCACCGTTAACAACCGTGCCTGGCGGCGATGGCGGGTTGATGAATAATGATTTACCGAGGTTTTCCTGCGCGGTAAAGTTGGGGAAATCCTGGTTGAGGTTGCGGGTTGCTGCCAGCCCTGTATCAAACTTAGAATCGAAAGATTGTATGCTGCGGATAAAAGCAGAGAGCGCCGTTTGCATCCTTGCCTGCGTAACCGTAGCATCGCCATATACGAATTTGAAGAGCTCCTGATAATAGCCGATAGCCTGTAGTTTGGCAATGAGGGTGGCAATGCCAGGGTCGCCATTGGTGCCGCTAAAGCCCATCTCGTTGTGGTTTTGTATAGGCTGCACGGTTTGATCTTCGAGCGTGGCGGCGCGTTTATCCCAAAAGAAACGTACTTCCTGCGTAAAGCGGCTATTGGCCAAACGCATAGAGTGGCGGGTGGTTGCACCGTTTACGCCCGGGCTGAGCAGGGCGTCATCGCTAAAGGCCAGGCTTTGTTTATGGCAGTTGCTGCAAGCTATGCTGTTATTAACCGATAAAGCTTTATCGTAAAACAACACCCGACCAAGCGTGGCCCCCGCATTGGTAATAGGGTTTGGGCCGCAGTTATCTTTAGTGATATAAGGGGGGATGTTTTGGGCGGAGTAATTCTCCAGGTTGGCCGGGTTGATGTTGGCCCCGAAGGCCAGCTCCACCGCTGTTTTAACAGATTCTGTAGATGTGGTGGTAGTTGTGGTGCCTGTAGTTGTAATTGCAGGGCTTGCGGCATCGCCTTTTTTGCAGGCATCAACCAGGCAAATGCCCATAGCGGCAAAAGCTACCATCATCAGTATTTTTTTGGGGTTCATTGTCGTCAGGTTTAATTGGTACTGTAAAGTTGAGAATACTTTACCCCGACGGCCTGGTGTGCCGACCAATGACCCTTATGTGCCGACAAAACGTTTGTCAATAAAACTTTGTGCTCATAATAGCTTGGCATTCGGCGTTATGACCACGCCAGCCAAGGTCAGACGGGTTATAAAAGCACAGATTTCCCTTACGTGGAAATTAAATAACCCCAACTCGCAGGGTTTTTATGTACCTTGCATAAATCCGGTCTTTTTTAGGCTCTTGCGAACTAAAAATCACTTACCATAATTGCATCTTCCCGTTCGGACGGGTGTGATGGCTTCTTAAACGACGTCAGTCGGCCCAATTATGGATAAAAAAGACCTATCGGAAGAACTGATATTTGCTAACCGTGAGTTAGCCCTTCAAAATCAGGAAAAAGCAAAACTTGCGGCAGAGCTGATCCTGGCCAATATCGAACTCGACCTTCAGAACGAGGAAAAAATAAAGCGGGCAAATGAACTCATCATCGCCAACAAAGAACTCGATTTCCAAAATTCAGAAAAACTTAAACGGGCAAAAGAGCTGTTAACCGCTAATAAGCAGCTCGATTTGTTATACGAGGAAAGAGAAAAACGCGCCGGGGAGTTGATAATTGCCAATATCGAGCTGCTTTTCCAAAACGAGGAAAAAGAAAAAAGAGCCGCTGAATTGATTATCGCAAACACGGAGTTGATTTTTCAAAACAGCGAAAAAGAAAAGCGGGCCGCCGAGCTGCTGCTGGCAAATACGGAATTGATTTTTCAAAACCAGGAAAAAGAAAAACGCGCCGCAGAACTGATTGTGGCCAACCGCGAATTAGCGTTTCAGAATGAGGAAAAAGAAAAACGCGCCGCTGAGCTGATCGTGGCCAATAACGAACTGATTTTTCAAAATAAAGAGAAGGAAAGAAGGGCAGCCGAGCTGATCATAGCCAACGCCGAATTGATTTTTCAAAACGAGGAGAAAGAAAAACGCGCCGCCGAGCTGGTAATTGCCAATACGGAGTTGATTTTTCAGAATCAGGAAAAAGAAAAGCGGGCGCAGGAGCTGATCATTGCTGATACCGAGCTGCTTTTTCAGGCAGCCGAAAAAGCAAGGCGGGCCGAAGCGGAGGCCAAAAAAGACGAGTTTTTCAATATCGTAAGTCATGAATTCAAAACCCCGCTAACCAGCATAAAAGCCATTAACCAGCTGTTGGAAAAAACGACGAACAAAAACGATAAAAGCTACGCCTTTATATTAAATGCCAGCCATAGCATCAAGCGTTTGGAGCGATTGATAGAAGACCTGCTGGATGTTACCAAAATAAACGCAGGGCAAATAGATCTGAACATACAAGAGTTCAATTTTGCGGACGCTCTGGTCAACAGTATTTTTAATGTGCAGCAAACAGCAAATCACCACCAGATACTCCTCGAAAACGACATCGATATCCGCTACCTGGGCGATCAGTTCCGGATAGAACAGGTTATGGTTAACCTCCTTAACAATGCCATAAAATATTCGCCCAATGCATCCTTAATCATTGTTAAAGCCGAGGCAGAAGCTAATCAGATAACAATTACCGTACAGGATTTTGGGATAGGCATAGCGAAAGAAGATATCAATCAGTTATTTAAACGCTTTTACCGGGTAAGCAAAACGGCCATGCATTACCAGGGAGTTGGCCTGGGCTTATACATCGCCTCTGAAATTATTAAGAAGCATAATGGCACCTTTACCATCAAAAGCGAGCCCGGTAACGGCAGCAGCTTTAACTTTCACCTGCCCCTTTAATCACAAACGCGGCCGCTTAAACCTCAGGACGATAGCGGACCTTTACCTGCCTGGCAAATGGGCCAGAGTGGACATTCGGTCATTAATGCAATTGGTTGATACCCATTCCGACGCAATTAAAAACTTTCGATAAACCATCTTAAAAAAATTTACATTTTCTATTGCGCAATCATATGCTTGCATTTATATTTGCAAGCATATACTTGCATATGATTGTCAGAAGAGATGTTTTCCAGGCCATTGCCGATCCTACCCGTCGCCAAATCATCAGTCGCATTGCCTCCGGCGCCATGAACCTGAACGCCGTTGCCGATGCGTTCGACATTAGCCGGCAGGCGGTATCGGGTCACATCAAGATATTGACCGAATGCGGCTTGGTAGCTATCCGCAAACAGGGCCGCGAACGTTTCTGCGAAGCCAAACTGGATCAGCTTGCCGAGGTGACGGACTGGGTGGAAGAATCGAGGAAATTATGGGCAGGCAGATTCAATGCATTGGATAATTTTTTAGCCGACATACAAGCAAAACCTACGGAAAATGGAACCAAGTAAAACCGACACTAAACAAAAAGAAGTTTGGATAAGCCACCTGTGCGATGCCCCGCGCGAAGTGGTATTTAAAGCCTGGACAGATACTGAGCAGTTGAAGCATTGGTACGCACCCGATGGCTGCACTATCGATATCCTATCTATGGATGTGCGGCCCGGCGGCAGCTTCCAAACCTGCATACACAACCCCGTTTATGGCGATTGCTGGTGCAAGGGCGAGTACCTGGAAGTGGTTGCGCCCGAGCGGCTGGTGTTTTCGATATATTTGACCGACCCGCAGGGCAACCGCCTGGCCGACAGCGGCAAGGACGAGAAATGGCCCGGCACCATCATCACTACGATTGTGTTTAAATCTATCGGCGATAAATGTAGCTTTACCCTGCACCAAACCGTAGCCGAGGAACTGGCCAAACAAACCGGCGCCTACCAAAGCTGGTTGCAGATGTTCAACAACCTGGATAAACTGATAGCTTAAACCCAATAACGATGATAACAAAATTTTGGCAGGCCCTTTGTCTTATAGGCATAGCGATTTCCGTACAGGCTTGCACTGTAAGCCATAAAACAGCAAACCAAACCCATACAGCCATGAAACCCGATAGCATCAGCGGATATAAACAAGTGAACGGCATGAAAATGTATTACGAGATACACGGTAAAGGCATGCCCCTGGTATTGATCCACGGCGGTGGCTCCACCATTCGCACCAGCTTTGGGCGCATACTGCCATTCCTTGCGCAGCACAGGCAGGTGATAGCGGTTGAATTGCAAGGCAACGGCCACACCAGCGACCGCGATGCGCCCTTCACCTTTAAGCAGGATGCCGACGATGTTGCCGAGTTGTTAAAGCAATTGGGCATTGCCAAAGCCGATTTTATGGGTTTCAGCAACGGCGGGCAAACTACCTTGCAAATAGCCATGAGCTACCCGCAGCTTACGCGTAAAATAGTGGTAGCATCGTCGTTTACCAAACACAGCGGCGCGCAGCCCTGGTTTTGGGATTTTATGAGCAAGGCAAGCTTTAAAGATATGCCTCAACAGTATAAAGACGAGTTCCTTTCCATACCAGGCAATACGCAGAAGGGCTTGCAGGCCATGCACGATAAATCACTTTACCGCATGCAGCATTTTGAGGGTTGGACGGATGACGAAATCCAAATGATACAAGTGCCCGCCCTTATCATGACGGGCGATGCAGACGTTGCCCCGCCCGAACACGCCACCGAGATAACGCACTACATCGTCGGCTCCAAATTGGCGGTTTTCCCCGGTGGCCACGGTGAGTATTTAGGCGAATTGGTAAACGGCAAAAAAGGCAGCAAAGTGCCGGAATTGGTAGCGGCTTTGGTGGAGGAGTTTTTGGGGGAGTAATATTATATAGGGATTGATTTTGTATTGATAATAAATGTAAATTTGTTTAAGCTATCCTACAGAAACCATGAGCACTTTAAAATACCCTCTAAATAACGCGCAGGTAGAGCTGATGAAACTATTCGGCACCAACTTATCTGATAATGATCTTAATGATTTAAAGAATCTGCTCGCCCGTTTTTTTGCGGAACGAGCCATTGAGGGCGCAGACGAAATTTGGGATAAAAATGGATTGAGCGATGATGATATGGATAAATTGTTGAATGTCGGAAATCAATGATTTAACCGTTGTTCTCGACACCAATGTTTTATTGGTATCTATATCCAGCCGGTCAAAATATCACTGGCTCTATCAAGCACTGTTATATAACAAATTCCGGATTGCGATTACTCAGGATATTCTTTTAGAGTATCAGGAAATAATAGAAACACATTGGAATGCACATGTGGCCTTAGATGTGGTGCGCTCGCTTACAGAACTCCCTAATGCTTTCTTTACATCTGTTCATTATAAACTAGGTTTGATTGATGCCGATGAAGATGACAATAAGTTTGTGGACTGTGCATTTGCTGCCAATGCCGATTACATCGTAACGCACGACCGTCATTTTAACATCCTCAAAACCATCCCTTTTCCACGTATCCCATTGTTAGATATTCATCAGTTCAAGGATTTATTGGGAATCCCTCACGATATTTAATGCCAAAAAGCCCCCAAACTTCCGTCCGGAGGCTTTAAGCTGAAATTAGCTTCTGTTATGCTATTTGTAAACGCTGCTTTGGTAACCGTCTAATGCGCGTTGCGGGGCGCGGTTTACGTAGAATTGCCTGTCTTGCGGGGCCCACGTGGCCAGGCCATCTACATAGCGGTTAAACATGCAGAAGGATGCGGCAATCAATACGGTATCGTGTATTTCCTTGTCAGTCGCGTTTTCCGCCCGAGCGGCAGTAATCTGTTCTTCGGTTACGGCTTTGCCGCCTTTTTGCACGCTGGCCGCAATAGCCAGCAAGGCTTTCATTTTAGGGGTAATAGCTGTCGAAGTAAAATCACTTTTGATAGCGTCTATCTCGTCGATATTGCAGCCCAGGTAGTGGCCGGCTAATGCGCCGTGTACATTCTGACAAAAAAAGCAATCGTTAAGGTATGATACGTAGGTGCCAATCAGCTCGCGATCGCCGCGGCTGAGGGTGTTATCATCATCGCGCAGTAAAACTTCGGCAAGCGCATTCAAAGGAGCCTCTGTTTTTGGGCTGTAAGCCATCAGGCCGCGGATGCCGGGCAGTTCATTCTCTAAATTAATGTGTGCCATTGGTTTCGTTTTTAAGTGGTTACCGGTTTTTGTGGCAGCGCATAGCCTTGCACCATACGTTTGCCCATTTCTTTGTAGGCTTCCGGGTCGGTAGGGGTGAGGCTTGCCAGGCCATCTACATAGCGGTTGAACATACTGAAAGCGGCAGCTATCAACACGGCATCGTGTATTTCCTTATCGGTAGCACCCTGTGTGCGGGCAGCATCAATGTCCTCCTGCTTTACTTCTGTACCTAGTATCTGCACCTTGCCCGCAATATTAAGTAGGGTCTTCAGTTTGGGGCTGATGTTGGCCGCGCCCATGTCTGTCAGGACATCATCAACCGTGGTATCGTCTTCGCCATATAAGCATCTTGCGGCGGCGGCATGGCTGCTGCTGCAAAACACGCATTCGTTGCGCCGCGATACATAGGCGGCAATCAATTCGCGGTCGGCTTGCGATATGGGCGATTCTCCGCGGAGCAAAACCTCCGCCAAATCGTACAGGTGCTTGCCGGTTTCGGGCCTGAACATTACCAGCGATCTGATACCCGGTACGCCCTCGGGGACTTGTATATGTGCCATAATTTTATCTTTTAATATTATCTGTTAAACATTCATTTCAACCACCTGCGCCTCTTTTGCTTTATCCTTCACCACAAAAAGGGTTATAATCAGTCCTACCACAAACACCAGCGAAAAGATGAAGATGGCGTTGCCGTAACCACCCAGTACCGATACCAACACGCCGATAAACAGTACCGCCGTTGCCGTGAACAGCCTGCCCACGTTGAAGCAGAAGCCGGTTGCCGTTGCCCGTATACCGGTATGGAAAAGCTGGGGAATATAGGCCGATAACACACCCTGGCTTATACCGAAGAAGAGACCCATTAGAGCTATTTCGGCAAAAACTGTACCTGTTACCGAGCTGTTTGTTTTGAATAACACAAACGACAACACGGTAGAAACGGCAAAGCAAAGCAACATAGATTTACGCTGGCCCAACAGGTTTACCACCCAACCGGAAAGGAACCCGCCAATAAGCCCCCCCATGCCCAAAAACTTTATACTCATGCCGCGTTCTTTTGGTGCATCAAATGCGATAAGGCTTTGAACCCAGGTAGGGAGCCAGGAGAAAATAGCCCAAAGGCCGATAAGCATAGTGCCAAAGAGCAGCGAGCCTATTATAACTTCGCGGCGATTTACCGGTGCAAACAGCGCGGTTGATGCCTGGATGGGTTTTTGTTTATGACTTATCCATTGGTCGGATTCTTTTATTACGAAAAATCCAATAATGCTCATTGCCAGCGGCACCGCACCGATGAAAAAGCCGTGACGCCATTGGGGTACGTTATCGGTAATAAACCCGGAAGCAAATATCCCGATAGGGAATGCTATGGACAGGATGCCGATAAACACCGCTTTGTTTTTTTGCGGCCATATCTCGCTGATAAAAGTCATGGCCACAACCATTTCGCCACCAACGCCAAAGCCGCTTAAAAAACGGCAAAGCACCAAACTTTCCCATTTTGGCATCATCCCCGTAAGTATGGTAAAAGTGCCGTAGCAGGCTATCGAAAAAATCAAAGCCTTTTTGCGGCCAATCTTGTCGCTTATCATGCCCCAGGTAAAGCCCCCAATAGCCCAGCCAAATATGAACATAGCGTTGATAAAACCGCTTACGCTGTTTAATTGACCGGCGGCAACATCTCCCTGTAAGTCTTTTACAACTACAGGTAGATAAACAGACATCAAGGTTGATACCGAGCCGCCCAGCGCGCTGCTTACGAAGCAGAGTACAAATGCGGTGGCCAGGTATGCCGTGCTTTTTTTTGTTTGTGCGTTTTCCATTTCAATCGTTATCGCATTCATGTCATTATTATTTTAAAGGACTATCAAATACCAGCGCTACGTAATAGATACCGCCGATAGTTGGCGAGCCGTACGATTGCGAGATGTGCTTGTTGAATATGTTACTTGCACCCAATTTGATGGTGGTGTTTTGTTTTGGAAGTTTTTTGTTGATCTGCGCGTCAAACAGCGAGTAAGCAGCTATACGACCCGGGCGGTTGCCATTAAAAGTACCGTACCAATCAAACTGGCTTTGCCAGTGCCAGTTGATGTTGAAGCCGAAGTTATGGCCAACGTTGGGGTTACCAAAGTTCATGTTGGTGCTGTACTCTGGCGTGTTGTACTGCGCAATGTTGTTAGCATTTGCGTTGCCCAGGTTAAAGTTAGATTTGGTTACGTTACCGCCCAACACATAGCCCCTATCTAACAGGTACGTTAAGCCAAGGCTAACGCCATGTGCCGATACTTTATCCGATGCGTTGGTGTAAAGCTGGAACGCTTTTACCGCGCGGTTGGCTACCTCGCCGGCTGCTGCCATGTTTGGCTTGCCATCGGCACCCAGTACCGGGCTGGTTGGTTGGATAACTACGGTGTTCAGGATAAAATCGGTATAAGAGCTGTGGTAGTAATTCAAATCAACCAAAAGCCTTTCGTTCACTACGCCTTTGTAGCCAATCTCGAACGCTTTTTGCTGCTCGGGCCTGATGTAGGCTACGTTTGATTTTACCAGCAAATCCTTATTGGCGGCAATTGCAGTCGGCGGCGGCGTGCCTGCACCTATAGCAGCACCAACGGCTGCACCGAATGCGTTCACCGATGCCGAAGTGAAGGTGTTTTCGTAAACGTTTAAGCCTTTGCTGTTATTTGGCGCGCCACCCAGTATGGTGATAGGGCCAACATTTAAGTGGATAAACTGATCTACCGGGGTAGGGTTACGGAAACCGGTTTGGTACGATGCCCTGAAATTATGCATGGGCGTTACCGAGTACACGCCCGAGAAACGTGGCGTAAAGCTGCCCTTAAAGTTTTGGTTCTTATCGTAACGGATAGAGGCGGTAAGCTTCAGTTTTTCGTCGAATAGTTTTTTACCGGCCTGTAGGAAACTGCCCCATTCGGTGATGTTGATACGGTTGGTTTTATCATCAAATAAGCTGCCATTGGTAAACATTTTGTACTGGCGAAGGCTGCCACCCGCAAGTAATTCAAACACTTTAATGTGTTTGCTAAAATCGTACTGGCCATCCGAATGGTAAAATTTACTATTGCTGAATACACCGGCACCGCTTAAGCCATAGTTGTGGATAGATGCATCTTTGGCTGCATCATACGCTGCGGTGCCCGGTAAAAGGCGCCCCTGATCGGCAAAGGTGCGGGCGGCTGGATGGTTATTTCCGGTAACGCCGTTAACATTGCCTTTAAAGGCGGCCTCGTAACGATCGAACCAGGTGTTATCTGCATTGGCCGGACTAACGGTTGTCCCCGCCAAATCCTTCACCCATGTGCGGTTAATAAACTGGCCCAGCGAACGGGTGTTGTATGAGTCGTGCGAGTTCTCTTCTACCGAGTAGCCCCTGATGAAGAAGTTACTGCCCTTTAGTTCCAAACGATGGGTTTGCAGCACAAAGTTATTCAGGTCGAAACGGCTGCTGCCGGTATAGCTGGCGGTACCGCGGCCGTAGTTGTACTGATAAATAGCTTCGAGGTTGTTGTTGATGCGGTATTGCAGTGCGCCGTTCAGCTTAAGGCTGTAAACGCCGTAGTTCATCAGGTCGCGTTCTTCGTAGCCGGTACGGTTTACTACGCCAACGCCGGCAATATTCTTGGTTATCTCGTCGCCGTAGATGTTCAATGCATCGCGGGCGGGGTTGTTAGGGCCCCGGTTTGCAGCAGGGATAGATGCGTTGATGTCGGTATAGTCGTTAGCTATCCAGTCGGAACCTGTCAGGTACGATGCATTTAACTTAAAGGCGAATTTATCGTTGAACGATTTTGCGAAGCGCAGGGCGAAATCATACAGCCCTTTGGTGTCGGAAAACGTTTCGCCAACGTGGTTGATGCCCGATTTTACCGATACTGCAAGCCCCTGGTATTTAAAGGGGTCTTTCGTTTTGATAGATAACAAGCCATTGAACGCCACGGGGCCGTATAATGCCGAAGCAGCGCCGGGGATTATCTCCACCGATTCTACATCCAGATCCGATGCGCCGAACTGGTTGCCCACCGAGAAGTTGAGGCCCGGCGTTTGGTTGTCCACGCCATCTACCAGTTGTAAAAAGCGGGCGTTGCCAGTGGTATTGAAGCCGCGGGTGTTCACCTGTTTGTAGGTGATGCTGCTGGTAACGGCTTCTACACCTTTCAGGTTTACCAAGGCATCATAAAAAGTGAAGGAAGGGTTCTCTTTGATGGCTTTAGTGGTAAGCTTCTCTATACTCACCGGCGATTGCAATATGCTTTGGTTTACGCGCGTGGCGGATGTTACCACCTCGTTAAGCTGGGTGGTACGTACAGCCAGCTGGCTTGTTACCGTTTGGCTTGCCGAGGTGATGGTAACTTCCTGCTGATCGTACCCTACGGCGGTAATTACGATGGTGAAAGGCAGTTTTATTTTGCCTGCCGATAGCGTGAACTGGCCTTTTGAATTGGTGGTGGTACCAATTATTTTTTCTTTTACGTTGATGCTGGCGCCGCTAAGCGGTTCGCTGCTGCCGGCAGCCGTTACGGTGCCCGATATTTTTACGTCCTGCGCAAACAGGCGCACAGACGATAGCAAGAATATGATGAGTAAAAACTTTTTCATTGATGGTAATAGTTTAAGGGGTTAGGGTTTTTGTTTAAGTGGCAGCTTTTTAAGTGGCGGCAGCAGTCAATACACTTATTGCAACTGCTACTAAAAGCTGCCAGTGTTTTATACTGCTTTTTTAAGATGGTCGTAACCTTGCGGAAGCCGGGTGTAGCCATGGTTTACCAATCGGCCAGCCAGCACATCGTAGTAGCCTGCTTCGGCCGGTAACGATGTAGCAAGGCCGTCGACATAGCGATTGTACAGGCAAAACAGGGCAGCAATCAGCACCGTATCGTGTATCTCCACATCGCTTGCTCCGGCTGCTTTGGCACGTTCAACTGCCTCGGCGGTTACGGCGCGGCCGCTTTCGCGTGTTTGCGATGCAATGGTTAAAAGCGCTTTCATCTTCTCGCTCACGGGGGCGGTTTCAATGTCTTGCTTTACGCTTGCCGCAGTTTCGGTTTCTCCGGCCAGCAGGTCGGCAGCGGCGGTGTGGGCAGTGGTACAAAAGGTGCATTGGTTGCCGTAGGATACTACAGTGGCTATCAGTTCGCGTTCGGCCTCGGTAAGAGTTGATGGGCCGCGCAGTAAGAATTGGGTAAGCTCGCGTATTGGCTGCGCTGTACCCTTGCTATATTCCAGCAGGCCGGTAATGCCGGGCAGGTGGTCTTCGAGTGCTATGTAAGGCATAAAAAATCCGTATTAAAAATAAACTGAACAGGGGATGGGCACCATACCACAGCAATAGCATAGGTAGGGTTACGCCGGGAAACATGCATGGGCAGTAAGCCGCACGGCACATATCAATCCCCAATTTAAAAATTTTGTTTAAGCTAATAGGCCTTGCACCTCGGGTGGTTGTGCGGGGGTAGGTAGGCTGGTACTTGGGATAATTTGGATAAGATCAGTAAAAGCAGGCATTAGGCCAGATGTATCTACTGCCAGGTTGAACAACGAAACCGGATAATTGTAGTTGCTGTCTATACCTGATTTCTTCTCTACCGGCAGGTGATTTTTTTTAGCCAGCGGCGAATCACTTACGTTTTTGGCAGTGATGATATTTTGGCCAATAAGCCTGGTTTTTTCGTAGTTGGGGATGCACATCAGATACATGGTATCGCGGGTCATCTTCATGGCTACGTAGTTGTAGTCGTTCTCGGCTAGCTTTACCTGGCCTGATATAGCCTGGAAATCTTCCTGCACCTGGGTTCTGGGAAGTTGTACCGGTATCTTGATTTCTACCAGTTCATCGGGTTTGTAAAGGCCTTTGCTTATCTGCTCGTTGGCAAAATCATCGGAGTGCTTGATGAAATATTGGAACAACAGCATGTAACCGCCCATGTTGAACATAAGCACGGCAAGCATTACTATTGCAAATACCTTTTTCAAGAAATCAGGTTTATAGTCGGGTTTGGATAAAAGTATCAAAAAAAATACAATTGCAAATATTATTTACGCTATGGGAGCTGTTTTTTTGCTAAACGGCTAAACTATAAGCCTTTTTGCCCTTTTGCAAAAGGCACATATTGATAAACCACCTCGTAGTGTTGGGTTTTAAGCTTTTTAGGTAGCTGGCCCATACGCAAATCATCCTGCTGAGGGGTGGGCTCGCAAATGGTATATGCATTGCCTTTATATACAATGGGACTGCCCCCCGGCTTGCTGAACTGCACTGCCATGGTAATATGCGTTGGGTACAGCAGGGCTATCATGGGCAGGTTGTAAATTTCTTTTACCAGGTAAAAGAACAACGCGGCGCGGTCGTCGCAATCGCTGTAACGGGCAAACAGGGTTTCCTCGGGCGAGAGGCGTTTCTCCCGGCCATAATTCTCTTCGTCGTCTTCATATAAAAAGGCGTAGCGGGTAAAATGCATTAGGTAGTCAACGCCTTTCTTTTCGCTCATACCCTCCATGTTTTGTTTGAGCAAGGGGATAAGCGAGCTATAAGTTTCCTTGCTTACCGGGATATTGAAATACGTTTCGAAATCAACCCCCGGGTAGTTCATAAAGATGGTCTCCACATCGGGATTAAGCTTAATATTGAAGTAGTATGCCTTGTGGTGATAAGTAAATTGCAGTTCTTTCTCCTGGTAATCCGATGCCTTAAAATCGGGCATGCGGGTAACTTTGTAGGAAAATGCCTTTTTGGCCTCTGCGATAGCAATAGCTACGGGAATAGGTGGATCGAGATTGAGGTCGGCCCTGACGTAATCGTGATAGTTTAGGCACATGTATTTTTTGGCATCTACTATAAAAGCGGGGATGTCTGATATATCCTCATCGTTCAACACATAAAATATCACTTTGCTTCGGGTAAGGGCCAAGCGTACATCGTAGCCACTTTTAGCCATCATGAACCATTTGTACAGGGTATAGCGGCCATAGTTATCAGCCTTGGGGCTTATCTGTTGCGCCGTTTTGCGGATGAGCTGGTAATACAGCCAATCGTTCAACTGGTTTCGGGTCTTGTAAGCGGTAAGCGAGTCTATAACAGGCTGGTAATTGCCTGCATTTATTTTATCGTAAAAACCTTTTACCGATGCCTGCGAAAGCTGAGTAGGCACATCGAGTATCAAAGCGTTATCTATCTGGCTGTTGAAGGTGCTGCCGTAAAAATCAATGCATATCCGCTGCTGCTGCGCCCTGGCCAGCGTAAACGAGAGCAGAGAACCCACCAGGATGGTTAAATATGTTTTAGTAAAGCGGTACAATTGAGATTTATAATTGGTAGTATAAATTTACATATAATTAACTTATTGATAACATAAACTCTACACTTAAATTGTCGTTCCCAATATAAATCGTATCTATTACCTGTAGGCCGACTTAATGATGCCGACACTTTCAGTTAATACCTGTTCGTTATTTTTAGAGATTAATCCTACGTAAAATGGCCGCTATTTCCAAAGCAGATTTTTCTAAAGCAGCCGGCATAAATGGCCTCCCGCTGCTCGCCTCGTTTTTAATGAACGTGTTGAAGATAGATGCCTTTAACACGATGATGGAAAACGCCAAAGCCTTAAAAGGCGTAGCCTTTGCCGACCATTTGTTTAAGACACTAGGTGTAACGCTGGTGGTAGACGAGGAAAGTTTGCATAATATACCGGCCGATGGCGCATTTATTACCGTTGCCAACCACCCTTATGGGGCCATAGAGTCGCTTGCTTTGCTGAGTATCCTTGTAAAAAAACGCCCCGAAACCATGTTTATGGGCAACTTCTTGTTGAAGAAAGTGCCTAACCTTGCCGACCATATCATCGCCGTAAACCCCTTCGAAAATATAAAGGATGCCTCCAGCATCAGCGGCTTAAAAACTACGCTCAAGGTTTTAAAGGATGGGGTGCCGGTTGCCATTTTCCCGGCGGGAGAAGTATCGTCCTACTGCCTCAAAAGGCGGCAGATAACCGATAAGGAATGGCACCCGGTTGTGGGTAAAATCATCGCAAAAGCCAATCAGCCCATACTGCCGGTGTATTTCCATGGCAACAATGGCCTGTTGTTCAGCCTGGCACGATTTATCCATCCATCGCTGCAAACCATTATGCTTTTCTCGCAGTTGTTCAACAAACGCGGGCATAAATTATATGTGAAGATAGGCCAGCCAATAATGCCTTGCGATGTGGGGCAGCAAGGCGATAGCGGGCCTGGCTTGCTGGCCCACTTGCGTGAAAAAACTTACGCTCTGGGTAAGGAATTAATCTAGCTGCGCTCTCCGCGACTGTAATATTATTTTTACCCATCGCTAACAAAAGGCGTTTTATTTTCTTTTACTTAAACAATTGATGGTGTATAGTTTACTATACCATATTAAACCCCTTTTTCACCCAATCCAAACTCAAACCTTAGCCGATACAAATGGATAAAACAAACTCATCCGACGAGTTAATCATCGCCAACAAAGAACTCGCTTATCAAAATCAAGAAAAGGAGGCGCGCGCTGCCGAACTTATTATTGCCAATGAAGAACTTGCTTACCAAAACGATGAAAAAGAAGCCCGCGCTGCCGAACTCGTTATAGCTAATAAAGAACTTGCTTACCAGCGCGATGAAAAAAGCAAACGGGCTGAAGAGCTCATCCTGGCCAACAAAGAACTTATTTTTCAGAACAATGAGAAAGAAAAGCGCGCGGCAGAGCTTATTGTAGCCAACCGTGAACTTGCTTACCAAAATGATGAAAAGGAAGCGCGTGCTGCAGAATTGCTGATTGCTAACCGCGAACTGGTTTATCAAAATGGGGAGAAGGAAAAGCGGGCAGAAGAGCTGGCATCGGCCTACATCGAACTTAAAAAAACCGAAGCCTATCTGAAGGATTATGTTAAAAGCATGGAGGAGATGATGTTCATTACATCGCACAAAGTACGGCTGCCGGTAGCCAATATTTTAGGCATAACCAGTATTATCGGCGGATTTCTGGATGCGCCGATTCAATTAAAGAAGATGATTATTTACCTTAAGCGGTCGGCGCTATCGCTGGATGAATTTATACAGGAACTCACCGAATTTATCAATGATAAAGAGGGAAAAAGGAAAATCTCCTGATTATGCCGGTTGACCGTATCTGCGGTCGGCCATTTTGTTATCATAGGCCATTTTTAGCAACCGCAGGGCAAAAGCTGCATCATCCTCGCTTTTGATATAGAAACTTATCCATCCGGTGCTTTTAAAAACATGATGGTGCAGTATTCGGTTATCCTCTGCCATCAGTCGTTGCTTTTCCTTTCGGCTTAATCGCATATCCAGTAAGCCGTTGCCGTGAATATGCCCAATCTCGTGCGAGCCATAATTAAACTGTAATCCACCGTATTTATGGATGCAGGTGCGGATATTTTGCCAGGCCGACACTTCGGTTTCAATGTCGTCGATATAGTCGGATACCTCCGGGTTTACCATAATGGTGGCAATTCGCAGCCAGGCATCAAACACCAGGCCGAAGCCGGGTATTGCCTTTAAAAAGCCAAGATATCTGGTTACGAACCGGAACATCTATTGCGCCTCGCTAATTTGTTTGATGTGCTCCATCACCCTTAGATGCACATTGCGGGTGATGCTTTTGGCCCAGATATCATAATACCAGGCCGGGAAAACGTACAAGCGGTACCAGCTGTTGCCCGTTACGGTGGTTGTACCATCACCATTATCCTTTAATAAAAATTGCCCGCGCAGGATATCGAGGTGGCCCATTATCTCCGGATCGCGCGGCTGCCCGGTGATATCGAACGTGAGGTTCTTGTTCTCGTCATACACTACGATCTTTTCATCGAACACGTAGCCGTTACTGAAAATACATTTACGTTTTGCGCCCACATAGTACCCCTCGGTAGTAGATTCCACCGGGCTCGGCATCCCCATTTTAAACAGCCAGTATTTATCGGGCGAGGTGTTGCGTTTGTAGGCGACGACGTTTTTCCAAACGGTACTTACCGGCGCTTTGATGATAATGCTATCTGCAACCATATTTTCGTAGTGGTGTACCGAAGTGGAATCGATAACAAAAACAAGAAGGAGCAGGGCTACTATACTCACATTTAGCGTTGTGTTATCGCGTTTGAACATGGTTCGGCCGGCAAAGGTGCCCGCCACAATAAAAGACCAGAGTAAGGGAGATACGATAATGAGGCAAATAACCCCTTCCTCGAGGAACACGAAGCTGAGCGCTACAGCGATGATGCAATTGATAATTGAGCGCATGATTACCATCCTGCCGGAAAGGTCTCTATCGCGCCAAAACCATGCGCTGATGATTCCCATCAAAAACGGGACAATCACAAATTCCGAAAAAACAATTACGCTGCTGCCACCCGGTTCTGTAGAAAAATACTTGGTGATGCCAATAATGACAAAAGCGACTGCATTGGCCACCAGGTAGCCGTTCATTAACGGGGTAAATATTTTTTTCATTTTAAGGTGAGGTTTATTGAGATTGAATTTTCAGTAAAATATGAAATTTATAGTCAAAAAAATGTTACTTGAACATTTTAAAGATAGATTTCCAGAACCAGTTCTCTTCGGCCTTTAGCATCGTCTCCAAAGTCTTATCCACGTTTTTGGCCAGCTTATTTATATCGGTAACCGATTTATTGAAGGTTTTAAAGGCTTCATCCTTGCTATCGCCTTCTACTTTGCTTAATTCGTCCAGTATTTTGATGATGGGATCCAGTTCGCGTTTGCGGCGCTCTTTGGCTACCTGGCGGGCTATGTTCCAGGTATCTTTATCGGCAAAAAAGTATTCTTTGCGTTCGCCTGCTTTGTGCTGTTTTTCTACCAGGCCCCAGCTTATCAGATCGCGCAGGGTCATGTTGGCGTTGCCACGCGATATCTTCAGCTCCTCCATAATCTCCTCGGTAGTGAGCGCAGCAGGGCTAACCAGCAGCAAGGCATGTACTTGCGCCATGGTACGGTTAATGCCCCATTCAGAACCTAACTTGCCCCATGCTTCAATAAATTTGCCTTTTGCCTCGGATAATTGCATATACAAAGATAAACATGTTTTTTAACTTTCAAAACTTTATGAAAGTTTGTTGCCGCGCCGGGTGTCAACAAATAAGCCGCCTCGTATTGCTACGGGGCGGCTTGCTGTTTCTGCTTTCGGTAAAGCTTAGTTAGATGCGGTAGAGCTCCAGCCGTCGCTCCAACCTGTGCTGGCCTTATCCTTGCCACTTACCATTTTTTCGTATTTGGCCACTTGTGCGGTAGTTAGCACTGCTTTAATTTTTTTAACGGTAGCAGCGCGCAGGGGGCGTATAGCCACCAGCATTTTATCGTTGTTGCCTTTTTGCTCGGTCTTTATCTTATCAAATTTCTCTGCCGAATCTGTATAGATAGCCGCAATTTGTGCGGTTTGCTTATCGGTAAGTTTCAGTTGCTGCTGCAATTCTTTCGCTTTTTCAACCGGGTCGGTAGTGCCGGGCCGACTTTGTGCGCTTGCCGCGATGCTTACGCCTAAAAACAGGCAGCACATTAACATTATTCTTTTCATGGTTTTATGGTTTTGCGTGTTTAGTAATAATTCTTAAAATTAATATTAGTTTTCAATAAAAAAAAATAAGCAAGCACATTACTGTAAGGTGCTTGCTTTGAATGGGTTATTACTGTTTCATTCCTGCCATTTCTGGCATGCATACGGCCACTCCTTTCTTATTTTTAAAAGTAAGTTTTGCAAGATTTTTGGGCTTCAAAAAGTCGATTCCCTCGGCTATATCCAAAAACTGATTGGGCTTTACATTCTTGAAACGCTGCACGGTTTTGCTGCCTGCCCATGTAATTTCCAACTCGTCTATCAGGGTAGCCTGGCCAATGCCTATTTCCTGTTGCAGGGGCGATGACCCGAAACTGCCGCCCGAGTTTACGTCGCGGTAAACACGGCGCTTGATGCCGTTTTCGGTAAAGGTTAGCTTAATGTGACTGCCAATAGCAGCTTTGTTGGCTTTTACGCCCTCCAGTTTCAGGCTTATCCAGTTATTGTCGCTCTGGCCGGGGTTCATGTATAGCGAACTGGTGTACGAGTCGCCCTTGTAGGCCCCACCCATTTCGGCATAAATATCCTGTATGCCGGTGTTGCGGAAATCGGCAAAGGCAATACCATGCCCTTTTTGGAGGTTGCCCAGGCGCGACGAGGTGGTTACATCGGCAAAACGTTTGCCGCCTACATTCCTGAACAGCTTATTGGGCACAAGCGATTTAAAATCGGGGTTACCGGTGCCGAAATACATATCCGGGTAGCCATCGTTATCGATATCGCCAAAATTACCACCCATGCTGAACACCACTTTATCTAAACCCGCCTCAACCGTAACATCGGTAAATTTGCCGTTATGGTTGTTGTGATATAGGAAAATGTTGCCCGCGCGCGGCACGGGTTTGCCTAAAGCAGCAGCAGCAGAATAATAACCCAGGCTGGTGGTGAAATTATAGTCGCTCACCACTATATCCTGCCAGCCATCGTTGTCGTAATCGAAAAACCAGGTGGTAAAGCTGCGTTCGTGGTTATCGGCGAGGCCTGCTTCGGCGCTGACATCCTTGAAATCTACCATGCCTCCGGGTTTGGTTATGTTTTTAAGCAGGTGCTTGTTGCCCGTCATAGTAGATACGAATACGTCGGGTAATCCATCGTGGTCGTAATCGGCAGAGGTAACGCCTTTTACAAACTCGCCTATTTCGCAATGTGCCTTAGCGGCAATATTGGTAAAGGTGCCGTTTTGGTTATTGATGTACAGCATGCACTGATGCTCGCCGCCTTCGGTAGCGGTAGGCAGGTTTTCAGCGCCTATGAACACATCTAACCAGCCATCGTTGTTAAAATCGGCCCAGGTGGCAGCTTGGGTAGGGTGGAAGTACAGCAGCCCGGCTTCGGTGGTAACATCGGTAAAGGTGCCGTCGCCATTATTGCGTAGCAGCGATGATGGTTGGTTGCCAAAGCCATTGGTAAGCCAGGCACCGCGCAATACGAAAATATCAAGCTTGCCATCGTTGTTGTAATCTGTTTGTTGGATGTTGAGGCCGCCTGTAATGCCGGTGAGCCCGCTGCTCTCGGTCACGTCGCTAAAGGTGCCGTTCTTATTGTTCCGGAAGTAGTGCATAGGGTCCTGCAAATCCCAGCCCGAGGTTACGATATCGATGTAGCCATCGTTGTTGAAATCATCGGCAATAACGCCGCCTGCCCTGCCATTGATGTTAAGATCGAGCCCGGCGGCCACATCGACAAATGGTTTCAGGCGCTGGCCCTCGTCGGCATCAAGCCCTGGTATCAGGAACTGTTTGGGCACGTTTTGCGGGTATTGCCCCAGCGTCATGTAAGCAATGTTGAGCAACCAGCGCGATTGCAGGTCGGCCGGGTTGGCTTTCAGCACGGCCTGGTAGGTATCAATAGCCTTTGTCGAGCCCGTTTTCAGGACGTGCACCCCATCGTCCTTAATAGGGAATATGCACGAAGAGCCCGTGTGGTTGAGCATGCAATTGGAACGCTCGCCCAGGCGCATAAAGGCTATACCCACATCAGGCATAATCTGGTTAAGCGACATATAATCTACATGCGCTGTCAAATAATTGTATGCATCTACAGATTCCTGCTCCTTGCCTACCTCTAAAGCCAGCTCGGCCTTTGAATAAAGCACGTCGAGGTTCCTGTCCAGCCCTCCGGCTTTCAGGATGGAATCCAGCATCGCGTATTTCACCTCGGGGCAAAACGAATTTTTTTGGTTATAATTCTCTTTGGATAGTTGGCTCAGCAAATTCACCATCTCCTGGTGCGAGCCTGATTTTCGGCTAAATGATATCATGCCTATAGCAACGCCTATTAAAAGCACAGCTGCTACGGCCCATTTTATAATGTTTTTCATGTTGGGTAATGTTGCTAATGCTGCCGGCTGATAGATAGCAGCAAACAGCTTAAGGTTTATCTGTAAACAATACTTACCGACGTGCCAAAGCAAAGCACAGCAGTATGTTTAGCTACCGCCACGCAGGATTACCATGAAAAGAGGAGACATAAAATGCCTTATTTATTCAGCATAATAGATAGTAGCCCCTTACAGGCGCCCCGCGGGCAAGAAAATTGGATTGGGAAAGGCTGATAGATGCAACCGATGGATGCATAAGGCCTTGAATAGGGTTGGTTAATATATTTGACTGTACATAAGCATGTACAAATTTTTGCGGAGCAATTGAGCGGGCAGCATAATGCCGACCACCCATAACAGCAAACACCCGCTCGCCTATCAATAAGGCGACCGTACCCAGCAGGAATATAGCAATAAAGTTTTCCAAAGCTTTGGTTTACAGTTTGTAAATATAAAAGTGTGATTTATTTACGGCATTTCAAAATTAAAAGCACAAAATACCCTAACTCACAATTAAAAGCCGCCGGAAAGTTTAGCAAAGGTTAAATATTGATGAGTTTGCCAATGATATCCGTTGGGCTTGCTGCATTGCCTTTGAGGTTTAGCTGATCGAAATAATTGTACCAGCCTGCGCCTGTAACCAATGCCTCGAAGGATTTGGCCAACTCATCGGTGGGGAATTTCCATACCGCGAAGAAATCGTGGCCAAGGCGTTCCACCGTGTCGGTATCGTTTTCGCCCCAGGTTATGATTTCTACGCCTTGCTCCAGCATTTGTTGTATTGCAGGACCTACCTGGCCCATGTATGCGCCGCGATCTTCGATACTTAAATCAAGCCAGGCTTGCCTGGCACTCCATACTTCGATGTAAAATTTCATTTGGTTAAGGGTTTAATTGGTATGGCAATGATACTGATTTAAAGCACATTAATGCATTTATAGCTTAAAAATACTTCATAGCTCCGCGCATGGCTTATCGCAGGCAATAACCTTCCATTATTTTTTTGGCAAACACTATAGGGATAAACACCTCACTTGTTGTATCAGATAGGTATTTGCAAAACAATGCTTAATTCGTCAGCTTACGSAAAATATCGGGTGCAGCTGCGGGGAGTTTTACTTTGTAGCGATACATCCCGTTAAAGCTATCTTCTTCTTTAATAAACTCGTGTCCTTTTTTGCTTATCCAAAAAGTCTGCGTAGCATGGGTTCCTTTGTAATCATTTTCGGTAACAAGTTTCCAGCAATCTACTTTTTCCTGGTTCAGGGTTCCAACTATCTCGCTGCCTGCAACCTTGTAGAGCGCATACTCGGGCGTATTGCTTACGGCATCGTAAAAGTTGATAGCAAACTGTTTGCCGGCTGCCAATGGGAGCATCTCGAAGGTTTCTATATCCAGGTTCCAGTTAAAATAGGGTTCGGCCGGGCTTGCCGTAAAGCCTTTGAGTGTATTCGCGGCAACGGTATCTGCACTCACTACCTGCTGTGCCGACCAGTTGAACGATTTGTTTTTGCCGTTAACGGTTTCTGAATGGTAAACCGGCGCAAAGTCGCTTACACGGTTAAGCGAGTAAGCAGTTCTATACCCTGTGGTGTCGCCGGTGTACCAATGCTGGCTGGTGGCAAAAACTTGTTCGCCATTATGGTTTATGATTGCCGTGTTTCGCACCCAAAGTGATAGGCGCAGTTGTTTTGGAGATTTGGGCATCTGAAAATACACCAGGTACTGGCGCATGCCGGGCTTTAATGCCGCAGTGTTAAGGCGTTTATCGCTGAGCCGGATGGTATCAATTTTTTGCGCCGAAGCAGTCTTTGGCTGAGCCGAGAGAAACAAGGCGGCTAGAGTTGCAATAATAGCTGTGATTGGGATATTTACTTTCATGTTTTTTGGAAATGTTTGGGTTTTACTTTAGTTAACTGGCGTAAAATTGAGCGCAATGGCAAAGCTTCCAAAATCAGTTCAACTAATGCCTGTAAATATTTTGCGGCTCGCCCCATTGCTTCAATAACAGCACAAAAACAGGCTAAAATGCCCGGTACCTTTAATTATTGAAATTGATGTGCCGTTGATTGAAAAAATGCAGGCATCTGTTGAAAAGCGTAGCGCAGGCTTAAAAAGCTTCGTATTTTTAAGGATGAAATTATTTAGCGGCAAGCTCAATATTGTGCAGCTCCAATGGTTGGTGTGGGTGTTCTTCTTTATCATCATTATGCTGTCGCTGATGCAAAACGATGGGTTTTCGCAGGCGCTTACCTATGCTTTGTTAAATAGCAGTTTCTACGCCGTAATAATTTATGGAAATATACTTTGGTTGTTTCCGCGCCTGTACCAAAAAGGCAAGGTGACGCTATATGTTTTGGCCGTAATGGCCTTTTTAGGGGGGATTGGGGTGGTACGGGGTTACATTACCATGAGCATATACAACGCATTGTTTGCCCAAAAGCCCGAAGAGATGAGCATGAAAGCGATGAGTAATTTTGTGGTTAGCAGCCTGGTCATTTTTTTGCTCAGCTTTATCTTCCGCATCGCGATAGCTTATTTCGCGCTGAAAAGGCAATCGGATGAGATCATAGCCCAAAAAACGCAGGCCGAGCTTAATCTGCTCAAATCGCAGGTGCAGCCGCATTTTCTGTTCAATACGCTCAATAATATTTATTACGAGGCGTACCTGGAAGCGCCGCGCACGGCGGGACTCATAGAGCAGCTATCCAACATTATGCGCTATTTTGTAGATGAGAGCCCGAAGCAGGTGGTATCTATAGGAACCGAGATCCAATTCATCGAAAACTACATCGAACTGGAGAAAATCCGCATCCGCTACGATATCCGCATCAAATTCGAAAAACATTGCGATGCCTCGCTTAGCATCCCACCTATGCTGTTGATGACCTTCGTAGAAAACATTTTTAAGCACGGCATCGATAAATCCAGTATTGATAATAGGATTGACATCTCATTGCTGCAGGACGAGGGCCGACTGATATTTACGACTGAAAATACCATACCGGAGGTGCCGCCGCACGCGGCTTCAACAGGCTTCGGTATTGCCAACCTGCGCAAACGGCTGGAGCTGCTGTATAAGGATGATTTTGAACTGTCTACCCAAAATAATGGCGATATTTACCATGCCCGCTTAAATATACCGCTGCCATGAGCCTGAAGTGCATTATTATAGACGATGAACCTAATGCGGTAAACCTGCTGGAGGTGCTTATTGGCCAAACCACCCAATGGCAGCTATTGGGCAAGTGCTATAATGCGCTGGAGGCGATAGAATTCCTGAAGAACCGTCGGGTAGATTTCATCTTCCTGGATATTAACATGCCGCACCTTACCGGCATGGAGCTGGCCGGGCTATTGCCAAAGAATACCAAAATAGTATTCACCACGGCCTATGCCGAGCATGCCGCCGAAAGTTACGCTTACCAAACGATAGATTACCTGCTGAAACCCATTACCCTGAAACGCTTTTTGGCCGCTACCCAGAAAATTGAGGCCAGTTTTGGCACGCCTCCGCCGGTTGCTAAAACCGAGGCCCCGCCACAAGCCGATTACTTCTTTTTTAAAAGCGGTAAGACCTTGCGCAAGATATTGCTGGATGAGATACTTTACTTTGAGGGCGAAAAGGAATACGTGCGCCTGGTAACAGGCACTGAGGAATTGCTGATATACCGCAGACTAAAGGATATCGAGGAACAATTGCCGCAGCCCTTTGTGCGCGTGCATAACTCTTACATCGTAAATACCAAACAGCTTAATAAGATACAGGACAACCACATTTACATCGGCAGCAAGCAGATACCGGTGAGTGATAAATTCCGAGAGAGCTTTATGGAGGCGATAAGGCAAAGGATATTTTAGAGGGAGGTGCCGTTTATAAACATCGTCATTGCGAGCGATAGCGTGGCAATCATCGGCACGTAGGCCGGACTGACAGAGCGGCTCTGCCAGCCGATGATTGCCGCGTCGCCCCCTGCTCTTTCCCACCGCTGCTCCTCGCAAAGACGATGGGGTTGTTGTCGCCGGAATATTTGCTTCCCTACGATTCCGTTAACTCGCCTCTCAAATCCTTTTCCAAACAGCGCTTCACTTCCTGCGGATCGTTTATTTCGCCGAGGAGGTACATCATTTTGGTAACGGCGGCCTCAAAGGTCATATCAAAACCGCTGGCTACGCCCATATCTTTTAGCTCCTTGCTGGTTTCGTAACGGCCTAGCTCTACAGTGCCCACTTTACATTGCGAGATATCCAGGATAACTTTTCCTGCGCCTATTGCTGCTTTCAGCAGGTCGACAAACCATTGATCAGTTGTAGTATTGCCCGCACCAAAAGTTTCCATTACAATGCCGCGCACATCTGCTCCTAAAATGGTTTCTACCACTTTGGGGCTAATACCGGGATAAAGTTTTAGTACCGCTACATCGCTAACGAGGTTGTTATGAACTTTTAACGGCCCTTCGCCCGGCTGCCGGATGTCGTTCGCGCTGAAACGCAGGTGCACGCCCGATTCGGCCAGTATGGGGTAATTGGGCGAACGGAAAGCCTCGAACTTGGATGAATTGTATTTAAACGCGCGGTTACCGCGGAACAGCTTATAGTCAAAATAGATACAAACCTCGGGGACGCGACTTTTGTCGTTCTTTTTGGCTTTGGCAATTTCGATGGCGGTCATCAGGTTTTCCTTGGCATCCGTGCGTACGGCGCTTATAGGTAACTGCGAGCCGGTGAATATCACGGGCTTATCTAAATTCTGCAACATAAAGCTCAGCGCCGATGCTGTGTAGGCCATGGTATCAGAGCCGTGCAGAATTACGTAACCGTCTACATCGTCGTAATTTGCTTCTATGAGCGCGGCAAGTTCGCTCCAAACAGCGGGGTTCATGTTGGATGAATCGATAATCTGCTCGAACGAATGCACCTTTATCTTGCAGTTGAGTTTCTCCAACTCGGGCACATTATCCATAATTTGCTCGAAATTGATGGGTACAAGTGTTTTGGTAACAGGGTCGGTCATCATACCTATGGTGCCGCCGGTATAGATGATCAGTATTTGGCTCATGCGTTTGGTTTATGCTTTAATAAAATAATTACACCCCAAAAACTTTCCTTGAGTTTTCGGTGGTGGTGCTTGCCACTTCTTCTACAGTAATTTGATGCAGCTCCGCAACCTTTTGGGCTATGTATGTTAAATAAGCGCTTTCGTTAGGTTTACCACGGTACGGAACAGGCGTAAGATACGGAGAATCGGTTTCTAAAACGATATGCTGCAACCCGATTTCGGGTAAGATTTTGTCCAGCCCGGCGTTTTTGTAGGTCACCACGCCGCCTATCCCCAGGTAAAAGCCTAAGGCAATTACTTTTTGGGCTTGCTCCTGCGTGCCGCTAAAGCAATGGAATATACCACGCAGCAGTTCGTCTTTTTCCTGTAGTAATACTTCATACACCTCGTCGAAAGCGTCGCGGCAGTGTATCACGATGGGCAGTTTTAGCTGCTTGGCCCATTTTATCTGCAGTTTAAAAGCCTGTATCTGCTCTGTTAAGAAGGTTTTGTCCCAATATAGGTCTATACCTATCTCACCGATGGCGTATATAGGGTGCTTGTGTAATTCTGGCTGCATCAGCATCAGCTCGTGCTCCCAATCGGTCTTTACCGAACAGGGGTGTAGCCCCAGCATGGCAAAGCAATTATCGGGGTAAGCAGCCAGTAAATCTGCTATCAGCGGCATAGAAGCTGCATCTACATTGGGTAAGAACAGCCGCTGCACGCCGTTATCCATGCAACGCTGCATCAGGGCCTGCCGCTTTGCATCGTCGGTTTCGTAGTATAAGTGGGTGTGCGTATCTGTTAATACCATGCTGCAAAAATAAAAAAGCCTCCGTTGTAGGAGGCTTTTTATGCTGATTAAATTCAATTTTTACCGTTAGCTGCTTTTTGGCGGGCTTTTGGCCGTCTTACGCAGCTTGGGGCTCGCTACTTCTTGTCTTTGCCAGGCACTACATCTACCACCTCTACGTCAAAAATCAAGGTGCTGTAAGGCGCAATATTGCCATTGCCTTGTTCGCCATAGCCCAGGGCCGATGGTATAACGAAGGTAGCCTTAGCGCCTTTGTTGAGCAATTGAAGGCCTTCTACCCAACCCTGTATCAGCGGCTGTACGCCCAGGCGGAACATTAAAGGCTGGTAAGGGTTACCTTCCTGGTAAGTGCCTGCCGCCCTGGCTACAGATTCGATACTGGTATCGAACACGCTCTCGTTTGTAAGGCGGCCGGCGTAGTGTATCACGATAGAATCGCCCGGCATGGCATTAGGCCCTGTACCCGGTTTGGTGATCACATAACGCAGGCCCGAGGCCGTGGTTTGTAGCACCAGGCCATGCTTGCTTACGTAAGCGTTGGCGTCGGCGGTTTCGGCTTCTTTTATTTTGACGAGGCCGGCCTGGCGTTCGGCCATGGCATCGGCTATGGATTGTATCTTAACGATTTTTATGGTGCACAAAATATTACCGCCTTTGGCCAAAAATGCCGGGCGTTGTGCTTCCATGCCTTTAAAAACAGAATCGACAGGCACTTTTACGAAGGCACTATCGTTTGCGGCCAGCAAAGGCAAAATATCCATCAGATCGCCCACGTTGCGCGATGGCTGCGCCTGCACTTTTACAGGTTGCCCCATTTTATAACTGCTGAAAAGCATCGAATCTTTATCGGTACGCTGAGTAACGTGGAAGGTAACCACATCGCTCAGTTTGATTTTAGGCCCGGTGTTTTTCTTGATGATTTTGTAAAGTACGCCATTTGGCAGCTTGGTAAAACCGCCGGCAACCAGTATAGGGCCTTTTGCCGCCGGGCCTTTTTTGGCCGCTTTGCCTTTTGCCGTGGTAGCCTTGCCTTTAACAGCCGGCTTTTTTTTCACCTGGGCGTAGCCGGTAAAAACGCTTAGGATTAAAATGATGGTGAGGAGCTTCTTCATTTGTATTTTTGTTTGTATTGCTGGCTGGTGTTCAAAGGCCTTATCCGGCAAAAATTATTTTTCTTAAAGAGCCGTCCGCTATACACGGCTGGCTATAAATGTTTCAATAGCTTATCGCCGGCGATTGCGGCGTTCAGTTTTTTGGTGCATTAGGGTTTAGGATGTACAATATCCACCACCTCTATCGTAAATACGGTTGGCGCAAACGGCGGAACCATCGGTGGGGCGCCTTGCTCGCCCCAGCCCAGCACTGATGGGATCACAAATGTAGCTTTGGTGCCTTTCTTCAACAATAACATGCCTTCGTCCCATCCTTTTATCACCTTGCCTTCGCCAACGGCAACACGTAGCGGGGTAAATGCGCGGCTAGGATCTAGCGGCTGGTTGTTGGCAGCGGCAGCTTTAAGGGCATCTTCTTTAATGCTGCTATCGAATATTTTGCCGTTTAATAAAGTAGCGGTATAGTTTACTACTGCGGTATCGCCCTTGGCAATGTTTGCGCCGCTGCCGGGGGTGGTTATCTCATAAACCAGGCCCGATGCAGTTGTAGTAGTTTTCAGTTGATTATCATCAACGTATTTTTTTATTTTAGCAGGCTCAGCTTTCAACATGATATCGCCCTGCGCCTTTATGTATTCGGATACCCGCGCCTGGAAAACAGCATCGCTCAGGTTGTCTTTTGGTATCACTTTCACTACCTGTAGGTTGTAGATAAGGTACTTGCCTTTAATGCCAGGAGGCTTTGGCTGACCTTTTTTGAATATCGAATCAATGTTCATTTTAAAGGTTGCGCTATCGCCTTCGCTAAGCAGGCCAAAGCCGGTGGTTATGTCGCCCTTCTTCTCCGGTTTAGGCATTGGGGCAAATACCGGGCGACCTTGCTGGTAGGTACTGTAAAGCACCGAGTCGCCATCGGTTGTAAGCACAAGGTTAATGCTCATAAAATCGCCTGTTTTGATGGTTTGTCCGGGTTTATCCACGAGGATATTATAAAGCAAACCACCATCGGCCTGTTTAAGCCCATCTATCATGGGTAAGGGTGTCTTTTTGGCTGTTAGGCCATTTGCCGTTTTGCCTTTAACAGCAGGCTTTTTTTTCACCTGGGCGTAACCGGTAAAAACGCTTAGGATTAAAACGATGGTTAAGAGCTTCTTCATTTGTATGTTTAAGTATTGCGGGCTTTTGCCCGTTAGCCTTATCCGGCAAAATATTTTTCATAAAAAAGCCTTCCGCTTATACACGGAAGGCTTTCATTGCTTTTAAGTATTATCTGATTGTTGGTGGTTGCGGGTCTGCAATTTTTGGTGCATTGGGGTTTGGATGAACAATATCCACTACCTCAACCGTGAATACGGTAATGGCAAATGGAGGGATCATCGGCGGCGCGCCTTGCTCGCCCCAACCTAAAGATGAGGGGATTACAAAGGTTGCTTTGGCGCCCTTGTTCAATAACAACAAGCCTTCGTCCCAGCCTCTTATCACCTTGCTCTGGCCTACGGCTATGCGTAAAGGTGAAAATGGGCGGCGTGGATCGATCGGTTGTTTGTTGGCTGCGGCAGCCTTTTCTGCATCAGCTTTAATGCTGCTATCGAAGATTTTGCCATTCAGCAATTTACCGGTGTAATTTACTACTGCGGTATCTCCGTTGGCAATGGTTGCGCCACTGCCCTGCGCGCTAATTTCATAAACCAGGCCCGAAGCGGTGGTAGTGGTTTTGAGTTTATTATCGTCTGCGTATTTCTTAATCTTGGCTGGCTCGGCTTTCGCAATTGCATCGGCCTGGCCTTTCATGTATTCAGATATACGGCCCTGGAAAACAACATCGCTCAGGTTGCCCCTTGGTATCACTTTTTCTACCTTAACATTGTAAACCAGGTATTTGCCTTTGATGCCCGGTGGCTTTGGCTGGCCTTTTTTGAAAACCGAATCGATACTCATTTTAATGGTTGCGCTGTCGCCTTCGCTAAGCAAGGCAAAACCGCTGATGATATCGCCTTTTTTCTGTGCTTTAGGCATGGCGTTTATTACCGGGCGGCCCTGCTCGTAAGTGCTGAATATTACCGAGTCGCCATCGGTTTTAAGCACCAGGTTCAGGCTCATGAAATCGCCTGTTTTAATGGTTTCGCCCGGTTTATCTACGTGTATATCATAAAGCAAGCCGCCTTCAGCCTGTTTGAATCCACCTTTACAGCTTGCCAACCCTACAGCTGCAAGCACAATTAACATTACGTTTTTCCTCATTTTAGTTTTTACTGTATTAATAGTTTTTTATATTCAGGTAATATTGTTTTGAATTTTGCTACCGTGGCCTCAAGGCTTTCGTTGGATTGCCCGCCCGCAGCGTTGCGGTGCCCGCCGCCGTTGAAATATTTTTTGCATATTTCGTTGGCCGGGAATTCGTCCTTACTCCTTAACGATAGTTTTACCATATCGGTACGTTCCACAATAAAGGCCGCTAATTTAATGGTTGCCATGGATAAGGCATAATTTACGATGCCTTCGGTATCGCCGGTGTTTACGCCAAACTTATCCAGATCTGCTTTAGTAACGGAAATTAGGGCCGTATTGTATTCGGGCAATATCTCCAGCCGGTTGGCCAGGCAATGCCCCAAAAAGCGCAAACGGTTTTCAGATGCGCTGTTGTATATCAATTCGTGTATGCGCCAGTTCACCGCACCGCAATCTATCAGTTCGGCCGCTATGCGGTGCACATCTGATGTGGTATTGGGCAGGCGGAAGGAAGCAGAATCGGTAAGGATGCCGGCGTACAGGCAGGTGGCCACGTCTTTATCTATCAAATCTTTGCGGCCAAGCTCGTTTACGATGAAGGTATAAACCAATTGCGCAGTTGCGCAGGCCTTGATATCCCAATAACGGTAATCGTCAAAATCCTGTGGCTCCAGGTGATGGTCTATCATCACTTTATAAGCTTTGCTGGCACCCACCAGTTCGCCCATTTGGTTTATGCGGCTAAGGTTGTTGAAATCGAGGCAGAAGATGATGGCGGCATCGGCAATCAGCGCGGCGGCTTGTTCGGTATGCTCGGTGTAGATAATTACTTCTTCGTTGCCGGGCAGCCAGGCCAAAAAATCGGGGTAGTCTGTAGGTGCTATAACCCTTGCGTGGTGGCCAAGCTGTACCAAATAATTATACAACCCTAACGAAGAACCCATAGCATCGCCATCGGGTTTGTGATGGGTAGTGATGACTATTTTTTGGGGCTGAGCTAAAAGTTCTGTAAGCGAGGCTAAATCCAACATCAATTTTTAAAAAGAAGTTGCAAAGCTAAATAAATTAATTAAATACAAACAGCTTATTTAATAGTAAAAGCTTTATGTTTCAGATGTAAAACCCTACTTTTGCGGCAATTTTAATAATCTATAATAAAAAGATTAACCCTGAGAAATGAAAACTAACCGCACATTTACCATGATAAAGCCCGATGCAGTAGCAAACGGCCACATCGGCGCTATTTTAGACCATATTACCAAAGCGGGCTTTAAAATAGTAGCCCTTAAATACACTGCACTAAGCGCACAAAAAGCAGGCGAATTTTATGCTGTACACAGCGAGCGTGGTTTCTTTGCCGACCTGGTAGGCTTTATGTCTTCCGGCCCTATAGTAGCTGCTATATTGGAGAAAGATAATGCCATCGCAGATTTCCGTGCTTTGATTGGCGCAACCGACCCATCTAAGGCCGAAGCGGGCACTATCCGCCAGCTGTTTGCCAAATCTATCGAAGCAAACGCGGTGCACGGGTCAGACTCTGACGAGAACGCTGATATAGAAGGCAACTTCTTCTTCTCAGCTTTCGAAAGGTTCTAACAACCAAATACATGCAAAGGGCCCGCAATGTTTTGCGGGCCCTTTGTTATTAAATTCCTCTTGCTTTTTACAATATTCGTTGGTAGCTTTACGTTGTAAGTTAAATTGCGATAAGCCCCAAGAAGAATCATGAAAGCCCTGTTTAAATATGTCGTTTATTCTATTATAATCGTTACTATTTTACTGGTGTCTTTAGATATTTTCCGTTACCACCCAGAGGCCCAGTTTGCTTTTATCTTCCCTGGTATATTTTTGCTGGCGTTTTCGCACATAATGGATGATGCCCTGCGCGGCATTACCGCCCGCATACGCATAGGCCGCAGGTAATCACAAAAACACTATTTCTTCTACCAGTACGGTGTGTGCCTCATCGTTTATTTTGGCGATGATTTGGCTGCGCATGTTTACCAGTTCGTTTTTCACTACCGACGATTCGATGCGCAGGAACAACTTCTTATCACGTATGAATAATTCTTTGGTACGGTTGGCCATGGGCTTGCCCACAATATCAGCCCAGTTGGCTACCACGTGGGTTTCATCGAAACGGCGTTTTATTTTGTACACATTAAGCATCTGCTCAATGGCTTCCTTAATCGATTTATCGTTTGCTTTACGCATCTATATTGCCCTCCGTTACCTTAAATAATTTTACATCCACCTTTATTGCCTCGAAAACCTGCTGTACCCTGCCCATGCTGGTATCGGTAATAAATACCTGCCCAAAATCGTTGTTGCTCACCATCTGCATTAGTTTGGTTACGCGGCCATCATCCAGCTTATCAAAAACATCATCCAAGAGCAATAGGGGCTTAAAACCTTTTTTTTGGGTGAGGAAGGTGTATTGCGCCAGCTTCAAAGCAATTAAAAACGATTTCTGCTGCCCCTGCGAGCCAAACTTTTTCATGGGCATGCCATGGATGTTGAACTGCAGATCATCTTTATGTATGCCGCTGGTGGTACGCTCCAGTATGCGGTCGCGCTCGATATTCTTCTTCAGCAGGGTTGCCAGGCTATCATTCAGCAATTGCGATTCGTACACCAGTTCTACCTGCTCGGCACCATTGCTGATAAAGCTGTAGTGCTGGTTGAATATCGGCGTAAACGCTTCCATAAATGCCCTGCGCTTTTGGAACAGGCGGCTGCCCGATGCCGTGAGCTGCTCATCCATTACGGCCAGTAGTTCCGGGTCGTACCGGCCGGTGTCGGCAATCTGCTTCAGCATGGCGTTGCGATTGGCCAGGAACTTATTGTAGGCAATCAGCTCATCCAGGTACTGGTTATCGGTTTGCGATATTACGTTATCGATGAATTTGCGGCGTTCTTCGCTGCCTTCGATAATGATGCTGATATCGTAGGGCGATACCATTACCAGGGGCAGCAGCCCTATATGGTCGGCCAGGCGCTGGTAGTCTTTCTTATTGCGTTTGAATTGCTTTTTTTGATTGCGCTTTACGCCGCAGGCCACCACTTCCTTATTGCCATTTTTCTCGAACACGCCGTTCACCATAAAAAAGTCAGCTCCCTGCTTTATCTGCTGGCTATCGATAGGGTTGAAATAGCTTTTACAAAGGCTGAGGTAGTGCACCGCGTCGAGCAGGTTGGTTTTACCTGCGCCATTGTTGCCCACAAAAGCATTTACGCCGGGGCTGAGGGTAAGCTCGGCTTCGGTATAATTCTTAAAATTTAAAAAGGAGAGTTGTTGCAGGTACATGGGGTTGCAAAATTACGGATTATTTCTTGTGAGCGTGGCGATTTTAACCGCAAAGCACGCAAAGATTTGCATGGCGGTGAACGCAAAGAGTGCAAAGGAAGGAGGCACGCAAAGGCGCTAAGCCACAAAGAAAAAATAATAGAGCTTACTCGTTTTGATTAAACGGAACAAATTTATCATCCCATTTAACAAAATATCCAGGCTGTTTTAAAAGCCTTTGCGCCTCTTTGCGTTTCTTCCTTTGCGCTCTTTGCGGTAAATAGCTTCACATCCGGTTTAATCCCGCTCATAATCAACCAAATCAACCGTTTAACTATCCAAAAATAATTATTTGTTAAAAGTTTTGAAAACCGTAGTTTTGCAAACTTAATTTTTAAATACAGATGTCAGCAACCGAGTTGAAAACAAAGGCTACGCCAGCGCAAACAGAAGCAGTGAAGAGTGGCAGCTTTGTTCAGGAGAACCAAAAAAGCTTGTTATTTATAGCAGCCGCTATCGTATTGATGGTAGGCGTATATATTGCCTACCTTAAAGTGTACCTGGGCCCACGCGAAGAAAAAGCAGCTAACCAAATACACGTAGCGCAAGACTACTGGACCAGAAAAGACTGGGACAAAGCCATAAAAGGTGCTGATAGCTACCCCGGTCTGGAGCAGATTATCAAAGATTACAGCAACACTAAAACCGCTAACCTGGCTTATTTTTACTTGGGCGTTGCTTATTTAAATAAAGGCGAGTACCGCAAAGCGATTGATAACTTTGATAGTTACCGCGGCGATGACATGATGGTTGCAGCCGAAGCATTCGGTGGCGCAGGCGATGCTTACGTTGAATTGAAAGATTACGACAAAGCAGAAACCTACTTCAAAAAAGCGATAGATAAAGCTAACAACCAGTTTTTATCACCTGTTTACCTGAAAAAACTTGGTCTGGTTTACGAAGCCAAGAACGATAACAAATCGGCAGCGGAAACCTACAAGAAAATAAAAAGCGATTACCCTACCAGCGACGAAGCGCGTRGCATTGATGCTTACATAGCGCGCAGCGAAGCGAAATCGTAAGTTAAGTTACCGAGAGGTTAAAAATTTAGAAGGGTTAAAAAGGTTGTAATTGCGAATGCGTTACTGCTTTTTTAACCCTTTATAGTTTTAAATATATTTGATTCCTAACTTTTTTAACATCTTTAACCTTTCTAACTATTAAAACTTTTTACAACTAACATCATGTCTTCTGCCCTTAAAAACCTGTCAGATTTTTCGACTGCTACCGAGATACCTTCGGCAAAGCCCTTTACCTTTGGTATTGTGGTGGCCGAGTGGAATGCCGAAATAACCAATGCATTATATAAAGGCGCTTACGATAGCTTGATAAAACACGGCGCAAAACCAAAACATATACACAGCTACCCAGTACCCGGTAGTTTTGAACTAACCAGCGGTGCCGAACTGCTTTTGCAAACCGGTAAATTTGATGCGGTGATATGCCTGGGCTGCGTAATACAGGGCGAAACCCGCCATTTTGATTTTATTTGCAATGCAGTTGCAAATGGCGTAAGTAATGTTGCCATAAAATATTCAAAACCTGTTATATTTGGAGTGCTTACTACCGATAACCAGCAACAGGCTATTGATAGGGCAGGCGGCAAACACGGCAACAAAGGCGATGAAGCGGCTGTAACTGCCATAAAAATGGCAAAATTGGCCGAAACATTACGTGGCTGATAGCGTATAAATAATAGATATATAAATACAGGAAATGAAAAAGATATTTTACATAGTTGTTGTGGCCCTGGTAATTGGCATAGGCTTTTCCTCATGCTCAAATAAATTGTGCCCAGCATACGGATCGTACCCTAACAGGGGCCGGTAGTTGGCTTGTCATCTTTGATACGCAACCTTAAAACATTACGCAGTTTTACATTGTATTTACTTTTAACAGAGTATATACGTTTATTTTTGCGTTATGGAATGGATATCGTTAGAGTCGGCGTCGCAGCTGGATAGTATTAAGCAGCAACAAGGCTACAGCCTTATTTTTAAGCACAGCACCCGCTGCAGCATCAGCATGATGGCCAAAAGGCGCTTCGAACTTGATTGGGAAGAGCTACCCGGCGATATGCCCCTCTACTTTTTAGACCTCATCAAACACCGCGACCTTTCCGCGAAAATTGCCGAAGATTTCCAGGTACACCACGAATCGCCACAGATGCTGGTGATAAAAGACGGCGAATGCATATTAGACCAATCGCACGGCAGCATCTCAGTTGATGAAGCGGTGAGCGTGTTGGCTTAGATTCAAGAAATCAAGAACCAAGAAGCAAGACAGAAAATAGATGAAGCTCTTAAGTATTTCTTAGGGGCTTTTTTTATCCGAACAATTGGTGTGCTAAAGTTATAGCTTTTCTGACTTTCCGACTTATTCGACTCTCGGTCTTTCTGACTAAAATCAACCTACTGTAAAACTTCTGTTCGCCCTTTAGGGGGTTAGGGGGTTTTTAACTACTTTTGTACCTATGATTGAATTGCCTGTAGTGCCCGCTAACCAGCCGCAACGCAAGCCCGATTGGCTTAGGGTGAAGCTTCCCGTTGGGAAAGAATACGCACATGTGCGCGGCCTGGTTGATACCCATAAGCTGCACACCATTTGCGAAAGCGGCAATTGCCCCAACATGGGCGAGTGCTGGGGTGCCGGTACGGCAACCTTCATGATACTGGGCAATATCTGTACACGCAGCTGCTCGTTTTGCGCGGTGGCAACCGGTCGCCCGCTGGCCGTAGATACCGACGAGCCAAACCGCGTAGCCAACTCGGTAAAGCTGATGCAGGTAAAACATTGCGTAATTACGTCGGTAGACCGCGACGACCTTAAGGACGGCGGATCCATCATCTGGGCGGAAACCATTAACGCTATCCGTCGTGAAAGCCCCGAAACTACTTTGGAAACGCTGCTGCCCGATTTTCGTGGTAATTGGGATAACCTGGCTCGTGTGCTGGAAACCCGTCCCGAGGTGGTATCGCACAACCTGGAGACTGTTCGCCGCTTAACTAAAGAAGTGCGCATACAGGCTAAATACGACCGAAGCCTGGAAGCACTGCGCCATGTCGCCGATTCGGGTCTTCGCACCAAATCGGGCATTATGCTTGGCCTGGGCGAAAAGGAAGAAGATGTTTTAGAAGCCATGGACGACCTGCTGCAAGCCGGCGTTCATATCCTCACCCTGGGCCAGTACCTGCAGCCAACCCGTAACCACCATCCGGTTATAGACTGGATACACCCCGACCAATTTGCCTCTTACAAAGAGTGGGGACTACGGAAAGGATTCAGATATGTTGAAAGCGGACCGCTTGTCCGTTCGTCGTACCATGCCGAAAAGCATTTATTTGAAATGTAATTAATCCTTTCTATCTTCACCGGAGTTGAGTCGCAAAACGAAAATATCACTATCCGAGGAAGAATTAATACTTGCCCTCCGCAACCGCGAAAAGATTGCGGTGGAGGCATTGTATGATATGTATTCCGCATCCTTATTCGGAGTAATCTCCCGCATCATTACCGAAATCCCGGTTGCTGAGGATGTGCTTCAGGAAACTTTCGTAAAAATCTGGAATTCCTTTTCGGGCTACAGCGCCGAAAAAGGGCGCTTGTTTACCTGGATGGTGAATATTGCCCGCAATTTGGCTATAGACAAGATACGTTCAAAAGATTTTAAGAACCAGGCCAAAAACCATGAACTTGAAAATAACGTAACTTTCATTGACGAACAAAGGAATACCGTTTATAAACCTGAGTTGCTTGGTATAAAGGAGCTGGTTGCTACCCTAAAGCCCGAACAAAAGTCAATCCTCGATCTGGTGTACTTTAAAGGTTACACCCATGTGGAAGCCGCCGACGAACTTGGCGTTCCGCTGGGCACCATTAAAACGCGCCTGAGGATGGCCATACAGCAGCTGAGAAAACATTTTAATTGACAGTGGAAAACATCAAGGAGTACATAGAATCTGGGATATTGGAACTTTACGTTCTGGGCAGCATAAGCCCCGACGAAAAGTTACAAGTGGAGAAGATGGCCGCTGAAAATACTGAAGTTAAGGCAGAGATAGAAGCAATAGAACGCGCGATGGAGGCTTATGCCGAAGTGCATGCCATTGCACCGCCCGAGGCCTTACGCGGAAGGATACTGAACAGCCTGCTCACCAATTTGGCAGATGACCGCATCTTTACCAAAGCGCATAGTCGCACCGAAGAAGTATTTGAGGATGATGATTTAGAGGTAGACAATGTTATAGCCATGCCCGCAAGGCAACCCTCATTTTTTAAATATGCATTTGCGGCCTGCCTGGTTTTATTGCTCATTAGCATTTATGGTTTAATAAACCTGTATAGCAAGCTACAGGATACCAATACGCAGCTTACCGCCATGCAGGTAGATAAGCAAAAGATTGCGAATGACGTAAACAACCGCGAAAAGGAACTGGATATATACCGCGATACTGTTTACAGGGTATTACGCCTTAAAGGTACAGCCAAGGCACCTACTGCCGCCATGACACTTGCCTGGAACACGCTCAACAAAAAGGTGATACTCGATTTAAAGAGTATGAAGCTGCCCGCGCATGACGGCTCGCATCAATACCAGCTTTGGGCATTGGTAGGGGGTAAGCCCGTAAATTTGGGCGTGTTCGATTCTGCTAACGCGATAGATACATCTGGCGTAAAAGAAATGAAAGCCATCGCCGCCGCTGATGCTTTCGCCGTAACCATAGAGCCTATGGGCGGAAGTGTTAACCCAACCATTACAGAGATGGTAGTATCAGGCGCATCAAAATAGTTGATACCTTATCAATAAACACACGAAATCCCGATTGGTACTACCAGCCGGGATTTTTTTTGCATTTGTTAAATTTTGTTAAAACCTTAAATTAAATACGTTGTTAAAGTAACTAATATGATTTTCACACGTCATATACTACAAAAAAGAAGTATTTAGTTCTTTATAAGATCAGTTAATAGTTAATAAGAAAAAAGGGATGTTTGATACTTACATCCCTTTTTTTATGCCTTCAATTTTGCCATAGTAATGGGCAGTTGCTGTATAATCATACCGGGGAGGGTAACATGCATGCGGTTGGGCAGGGCAAGTTCATCGCCGGCTTTTCCGTGGATGTAAACCCCTGATATGCAAGCTTGTTTCGGCGTATATTTTTGCGCCAATAATGCGGTAATAATACCTGTCAATACATCGCCCATACCCCCTGTTGCCATTGCAGCGTTGCTTGTTGAGTTAAAATAAAGCTTCCCTTCCGGCGTAGCTGTTATGGTATAATCATTTTTGAGGATGATGTTGATTTCTAATTCCACAGCCTTTTCTTTAGCCGTTTGCAAGCGCTGCCACCAGTTGGCATGCGCGCCAAAAAGCCTGTCGAACTCTTTCATATGCGGGGTAAGTATGCTGTCTGCGGGGAGTTTTTTGAGCAAAGTTTTATTTTCTGATAACAGGTTTAGTGCATCTGCATCAACCACTATAGGTTTTTTATAATTCTTGAGGACGGCCTTTAGCAACTTTAGAGCCTCGGTATCTTTGCCAAGTCCCGGCCCAATGGCTATGGTGCTGAATTTTTCCCATTCAATATCCAGCGCGTTTCCGTCCTTGCGGATGATGGCCATCAACTCGGGCAGATAGCTGTTGAGCGCAACCAATCCGCTTTGCGGGATGCAGGCCGTAGTAAGTCCCGCACCTGCATGCGCGCACGCCGAAGCAGATAGCAGGGCCGCGCCCATGGTTTCGTTTTTACCGGCAATAATAAGGGCGTGCCCGTAGGTGCCTTTATTGCTGAAACGCTTACGCGGTTTGAGCAGGCTGCGCACGTCGGCTTCTTCAACCAGTTGATAAGGCGTATCTGCTGAATTGATAAACGCTTCGCTAAGCCCAATCTTAACCACCTCGCAGCAATCGATATACAGCCCCGATTCGGGCAACAGGAAATTCACCTTGGGCTGCTGAAAGGTAATGGTGAGTGCCGATTTAATTGCCAAGGCGTCGGCGGGTATCTCGCCATCGGTAAAGAACCCGGTAGGTACATCTACCGAAACGATGGTGGTGTCGAGCTGGTTCAGATGCGCTACCAGCTTTTCATAATCGCCCGCTAAAGGCTTATTGAGTCCGCTGCCCAGCATGGCATCTATCAGGATTTCGCATCCTTCATCGGGTAAAGCATCGCCGGGCTTTATCTCCAACTGCTTTATCTTGCCGAGGCGTTTTAGGTTTACATTGAAATCGTCGCTCGCTTTATCGCTAAAGCGGATGATTTTGATATCGATGTTTTGATAGCCGTGCTCATATAACAAACGCGCGATAGCCAGCCCATCGCCGCCATTATTGCCCGTGCCGCAGTAAACGGCAATGCTTTTTTGCTTATCGGCAAAATGGTTGATGAACCAGCCCACAAACGCCTTGGATGCCCGCTCCATCAAATCGATAGAGGAGATAGGCTCATGAGCGATAGTATAAGCGTCCGCTTCGCGGATTTGGGTGGCAATTAATAAAGGCAGCATATAATGCTAAAGGTAGGATTTTGAGGAATTGTTTTACAGCTATAAAATTAGCTTATGAAATTTAGAACGGCTATCCTCAATAACAATAGCCTTATCAACCGACCAATAAATGCTGTTTGGTATTAGGGCGGCCGGCAGATTAATCAGCCTTTTTTTCACGAGTGCGTCGTTTGTAATGCTACCTATCTGGATGCGTTGTTTTGTATCTGTAGCTGCTCCCTCCAGGCAGATAAAGTTCTTACTATTAGAAAAGAAAATTGGCTTATCAAAAAGTGTATCAATTTTGCTTGTTTGTTTATTTA
Source organism: Mucilaginibacter sp. P1_D10 (assembly GCF_056406215.1). NCBI lineage: Bacteria > Pseudomonadati > Bacteroidota > Sphingobacteriia > Sphingobacteriales > Sphingobacteriaceae > Mucilaginibacter > Mucilaginibacter sp. P1_D10. The sequence continues at coordinate 152,426 of NZ_JBFUAP010000010.1, forward strand.
TCAGATAATACTCCTCTGTATTATATTCAATTTTATGGATAACCAGCAAAGGCATCCCCTTCAACGTGCCTTCATAATTGTACTCAACAAACGTACTATCGGCTTCATCGTCCCGAAAAACGATGGTTTTTACGGGTGTTTTTATGACGATTTTACCTTTAACTTTTAAATTCCTGGTTGGCTTTTCAATTTGATAGTTGGCGGGTTGATGCTTGCGGAATTCTGCTTTGGTAATTTTTATAAGTGATAAAGTTTTCTTTTGAGCCTGGGATGGGCTTATGTTTCCAAATAGAAGAATAATAAGGAAAAGGGTTTGGCAAGTGAGGAAAAATTTCATTGCTTTATTCGTCGCTAATGTCTTTTCCGTCAATAACATCCCTCATAAATTCTACTGACCGCAATACCAACCCTGCCATAAATTCGTAAAACAAATCGGGCTCGCCGCCGTAGCTTTGTATATCCGTTAGGTATTGATAGTAAGTATTCCGCTCGTTCTCGTTGATATAAAAAGGCGGGTATCCGTAAGATATCAGGATAAGGTTCGATAAAATCCTGCCGGTACGCCCGTTGCCGTCGTAAAAAGGGTGGATATTAACATATTCGATATGGAATTTCAATGCTAACTCTATGGGGTGGATTGCGCCTTTAGCATTGCGGGCAATCTTCTCCTTTTCGGCGTTTGCCCAATTAACCAGTTCGTGCATCTTTTCGGGAACGTCGGTATGAGAAACGAAATCATAACGTTCGCCGCGGGAGTTATAAATGTAATTATCTACGGTTTTCCATTGGCCTATTTGCTTTCGCTTTTCTGGGTTATCCTCATGCATGATGCCTTTATGGATATCGCGTATGCGGCCTTCGGAAATGTTAAGCTCGCCTTTGCCCATTCGCATGATAGTGTTGATCACATCATCATGATTTTTTATTTCGAGGATATCTTTTAAAGGCTTATCGTTTACGCTTACCACACCCACCATCACCGTACGTGTTTCGCGTTTGGTGAGGCTATTACCCTCCATGCTATTGGAGGTGTAGTTCCATTCTAAGCGCAGCTTGTAGTTGATTTTGTTGAGCAAGGCAACAGGTATCTGTCCATGTCCTTGTATTGTGGCTTGGAGTTTATCGATTTCCTGAAGTTTATCCGTGAAGCTCATGTTGATGTATAGGTGGCAATATCGGGTTTATTTTAAACCCTGCAAAGAAGTGGGACATCATTCCTCATCAAGTAGCCTTTCTGTACCTTTGCCGCTTTCATAATCTTTAATTGCCTGCAATAACCTTGATGCGTTGTTTGGTGATTTTAGCAAATAAGAGGTTTCGTCCTCAACTATATCTTGTTTCGGTTCACGAATAACCACACCGTTAGCCAATAAAAAGGCAACTACCTCATTTAGTTTTTCGTCAGGAATATCAATCGTAAACGTTGCCATCTTTTTTATACAAGATAAACATATTTTGGAAACCTGTCAAATCACTACTTCCCCGTCACGCCCACCATCACCCCAAAATCTCCATCCAGTTGCACCCAATTTTGCTCCGGCAGGTAAGCTCTCGAGACAAACCCATCCAAATACAACGCATTCTTGCAGCCCAGTTTTTTGAAGTAATCAGCGAAATCGTAAAAGTTGACGGGTTGCTTAGATAGCACGAACAGCACCGTACCATCAGGCATGATGCCTACGCCGTTGCGGATGTTCTTATTGGGCGAGCCCTCCTTAAAAGCCGGGTGGATTTGCCCGTTGATAACCAGCATGGGGCCCGATTGCGTGGCGTACTTTATTTTGCCATTATTTTTAAACTCGGGCGTGGTGCAGATGGCTGCGGTATTATCCGTGGTGAGGTAAAACACGCCATTGGGCTTGAGGTAGAAGTTGCCGCTTGCCGTGGTGGTATCCAGTGGCGAAAGGATTACTTTATTTTGTATGTACAAGCCCAACGGCGAGCCACCAGGTTTGTACATACCGCCGTTCATCGCGAACAATAATTTTTTCTTTTCTTTCTCTACAGCAGTTTTGAGATTTTGGATGCTACCGAAATTTTGCCCGCCTGCATCCTGCCAGTAGAGCTTTAGCTCCTGCTTTTTGGGGTCGACCCGGTAACTGAGGAAGGTATCATCATCCTGCGTAAAAGCAAAAGCGACCGTTGCCGCCAACAGCAGTATAATTGCGGACAGAAAAATTTTGCTTCGCGTCATTTCCATCCACAATATAGCGGTTATCCTTTATTTTATCCCCATCTCCTTTTTCAGGAACTGCCCGGTGAAGCTTTCCTTCACCTTGCAGAGGCCTTCGGGCGTGCCACTGAAGAGGATTTTACCCCCGCCCGAGCCACCTTCCGGGCCTAGGTCTATCACATGGTCTACCACTTTGATTACGTCGAGATTATGCTCTATCACCAATACGGTATTGCCTTTGTCAACAAGTTGGTTTATTACTCCCAGCAGTACATTGATATCCTCAAAGTGTAAGCCGGTAGTCGGCTCATCCAGTATATAGAAGGTATTGCCGGTGTCTTTTTTAGAAAGCTCGGTAGCCAGTTTTACACGCTGCGCCTCGCCGCCGGATAGAGTGGTAGACGATTGCCCCAGGGTAATGTATCCCAAACCCACATCAAACAAAGTTTTTACCTTACGGTAGATGGCCGGGATATGTTCAAAAAACGGCGTAGCATCCTCGATACTCATATCCAATACATCGCTGATGGATTTGCCGCGGTAGCGCACTTCCAGCGTTTCACGGTTATAACGGCGACCGCCGCATTCTTCGCAGGGCACCTGTACATCTGGCAAAAAGTTCATTTCTATTACCTTTTGGCCCGCGCCCTGGCAGGTTTCGCAACGCCCGCCTTTTACGTTGAACGAGAAACGGCCCGGTTTATAGCCACGGATCCTCGATTCGGGCAGGGCCACAAACAGGTTGCGGATATCCGAAAAAACGCCGGTATAAGTAGCCGGGTTACTCCTTGGCGTGCGGCCTATCGGCGTTTGGTCTATCTCAATTACCTTGTCAATATTCTCCAGTCCCTCAATTTTATCGTAAGGAAGCGGCGTTTTTTTGGCACGGAAAAAATGGTGATTCAGGATAGGGTACAAGGTCTCCGTTATCAAGCTGGATTTACCGCTGCCCGATACCCCGGTTACGCCAATCAGTTTCCCTAAGGGGAAATCAGCCGAAACTTTCTTCAGGTTATGACCTGTGGCTTTTTTCAGGCTCAGTGTTTTGCCATTGCCTTCGCGGCGTTTCTTGGGGATGGCGATCTCACGTTCGCCGTTGATGTATTGCGTGGTGAGCGTGTGATGCGCCATTAGCTCCGCCGGGGTGCCTTGTGCTACTATCTGCCCGCCGTGTACGCCGGCAGCCGGGCCCATGTCTATCACATGGTCGGCCTCTAAAATCATGTCTTTATCATGCTCAACCACCAGTACGGTATTGCCCAAATCGCGGAGGTTTTTGAGGGCGTTTATCAGGCGCTCGTTGTCGCGCTGGTGCAGGCCGATGCTCGGTTCGTCCAAAATGTACATTACGTTCATCAGTTGCGAACCAATTTGCGTAGCCAACCGGATGCGCTGTGCCTCGCCACCTGAGAGCGTTTTAGCAGTACGATCCAACGTCAGGTAGCTCAAACCAACATCCAGCAAAAAGCCGATGCGGGCACGTATCTCTTTCAGTATCTCCTTGGCAATCACGTTCTGGCGTTCGCTGAGGCGGTCTTCCAGGCCTTCGTACCATTGGTTTAGGGTGGTAATATCCATGGTAGCCAGCTCGAAGATATTCTTCTCATCTACCTTAAAATGCAGCGACTCCTTCTTCAGCCTTGCGCCTTCGCAGGTGGGGCAGGTACGCAGTACGCGGTAGTTCTCCATATCGTCCATGCCCTCGTCGTTACGGCGTTCCTGCTGCTCTTCCAGCATGCGGATGATACCGTCGAAGGTGATCTGGTAGTTCTGTACGTTCCATTTGTTGTATTCAACGGCAACGCTTATCGTATCCGGCGAGCCGTTCAGGATGATATCCAGCTGCTCGCGGGTAAGTTTTTCTATGGGGGTTGTGAGGCTGAACTCGTATTTTTTAGCCAACGACTTCAGCACCTGGAATATCCAGGTTTCGCGGTACTCGCCAATGGGAGCAAGGCCGCCGTTGGTGATGCTTAGCTTTGGGTTGGGTATCACCGATGCTTCATCCACCTCGAAGATATAGCCCAAGCCGTTGCACTTTTCGCAGGCGCCATATGGCGAGTTGAACGAAAAGGTATTAGGCTGCGGCTCATCGTAGGAGATACCCGATACCGGGTCCATCAGAAACTTGCTGAAGTAGGCCACATTGTTGTCCTTATCCGCTATGCGGATGATGCCCTTGGCTATTTTAAGTGCCTGTTGTACAGATTGGTACAGGCGTTTGCTATCATCCTCGGTTACCACCAGGCGATCTACGATGATATCGATATCGTGTATCTTATACCGGTCCACCTGCATTTTGGGTTCGATATCGGCAATGGCGCCGTCTACGTACACCTTCAGGTAGCCCTGCTTGCGTATCTGCTCGAACAATTCGCGGTAGTGGCCTTTACGGGCTTTTACCACGGGGGCCATAATATTAACCGGCTGGCCCTGAAACTTTTCCATGATGGTGCGCAGGATCTGGTCCTCGCTCATGCGCTCCATTTTTTCGCCGGTGGTATAGCTATAGGCATCGCCTGCGCGGGCAAAAAGCAGGCGCATGAAATCGTATATCTCGGTAATGGTGCCCACGGTACTGCGCGGGTTTTTGCTGGTGGTTTTTTGCTCGATGGCAATAACCGGACTAAGCCCGCTAACCTTATCAACGTCAGGGCGTTCCATACCGCCCATGAACTGGCGCGAGTAGGCCGAAAACGTTTCCATATACCTGCGCTGACCCTCGGCGTAGATGGTATCGAAGGCCAATGAACTCTTGCCGCTGCCGCTTAACCCGGTGATAACCACCAGTTTATTACGCGGGAACGACACGTCTATATTTTTGAGGTTATGCACCCGGGCACCGTACACTTCTACTTCGCTTTGCTCGCCCAGGTCTATTGTTTTTTCGCTCATATATGCTTTGGAAAACGTATAAGGCAGCCATGGGTTTGCGCAGGCCGCGTTTATACTAAAAATTTTCGCAAATATATGCAAAACAAGCGGTGTTTCATACGGTTAGCACCGGCGCGAATTGTGGTTTTATGTAAAATTTTCGACCCCTGGATGCCGCAAAATTACTTGCTAAAATCTCCGTGTTTTTGCCATAATAGCGCAAAAAAAGGGTCGTTTTTATTCTTTTTGATGCCAATTCCTGAACCGTTGATTTTTCGCAGTTCAATTGTTTTTTAAAGGTGCTCAAGAGGGCTTCGCCGTTTTAATGATTAACTGATTTCGCTGTTTTTGTCTGAACCATGATTTTCAGGATTAGAGGATGACCCGATTTTTGATTTGCATATTCTGGAGAACGTAACGAAGCCCTTCCTAATCGGCCTTGTCCTGTTCGGCAACCACTGAAACTGCTAAAGCACTGCCTTTCATAGAACAGGGCGCAGCCGAGAGTTTTTTCTTTGGTTACTTTCTTTTTTGCGGAAAAAAAGAAAGTGACATCCACAGGCTTAGCAAGAATCACAGTCACCGCCTAACGAAGCACGACAGAACCCCATTGTCTGAACCGCTGATTTTAATGATGTCAAGATTTCGCTGATTCCCGCTTGGTAGTTTAAGTCTCTAGGCAGAAGCTGGTTCCCCTACCGCTTTTGGCTTGAAAAACATTTGCGCATTAAACACCAGCACTGCCATGAAGATGATGCAGTAGGCTGCCAGCTGCAGCGTGCTGATATGCTCGTGGTACACCACACTGGCCAGCGCGAACGCGATGATGGGATTGATGTTGAGCAGCATGCCCACGGTGGAGGAGTTGAGTCCCTTGAGGGCGTAGAGGTTTAAAAACAGGGGGATGATGGTGAACGCTACCGCGATCACTTCTATATACACCCAAAAGTGGGTTTCGGTAGGTATGGGGCCGCTATAGGCCGGGTAAAAGGGCAGCAGCAAAATGGCCGACAGCACAATGTGGAACGTGAGCAAAATAAACTTATCGAAGCCGGTATTCTTACGCTGGCTCACCAGGTACAGGGCATACGTAAGGCCAATGATGATGCCGTACACCATATCCATAATATCGGCGTACGATAACAGCAGGCAGCCGGCAATGCTTAGCGCTACGGCCGCCCATTGCGGTTTGCTCAGCTTCTCGTGCAGCAGAAAGAACGCCAGCAGGGTAGTTAAGATGGGGCAAACCAAATAAGCCAACGAAGTTGCCTTGATGCTGACATGGTTGAGCACATAAATAAACGAGAACCAGTTGATATTCAAAAACACGCTGCCGCCTATGTTGAGCAGGGCCACGCTGCGTTTTTGCGCAGCAGGCAAGGCCCTAAACCTCGCTACCGCATCGGCCAGGGCCTTGCGCTTGAACAGCGCGGTAATCAGCAGCATGAGTATGGCGCAGCTAAAAATGCGGTAAAACAAAATATCCACCGAAGCATAAGCCCTAAGCGGTTTAAGCACCAGGCTAAAAAAGCCCCAGGTGGCGTAAGCGCTTATAGCGGCCAGGTAATATTTTGCGTTTTTCAAATTGATGCAATCTTGTGTTGCGCGCAAATATCTGCAAAAACCAAGGTTACTAAAGCCACGGGATTGTTAAAATCGGGGATTTTGCCATGGGGCAATTATGGGGGGGCGCCGAAGGATATGGCTACAGCCACCATCGGCGAAAGGGGGGAGATGATAATTGGGATTTATGAAAAGCAGGGGCAGTGGTTCTTGGGTCGCGGTAGCCCCGCTATACACTCCAAGCCGCTGGTAGGAGCGGGCTTTCCGCTGCTATCGGGTTTAGGTGGGGAGGGGGTGTAGGTAAGTTAGACGGCACCAGTAGCTTTTGCGCATTGGCCAGTCGATATACTTGCACTGCGGGGTGATGAGAATCAACTTCTTGGGCGGTAGCGAAAAGATTGGGGCTGTTGCAACTCTCTATTGTACTTAGAAACTGGAATTTTAAATCACTTTATGTTTACAAGATGCGCCAAATTCGCAATAAAATACCTTACCTTAAATGAGAAGAAATTATGTATCTTGCTTTATTATCCAGTTCAGTTAGTGCCCTGCGAACAAGTTCAATTTTTACAAATCCTGGGAATTTATGGCAGATATCTTCCATTAAACGAGGGAGGGACCAGCACCTATCAATTAATTCAATATACGGATCAAGTTCAGTTTCTGGTTTGTCCTCCCATTTTTCTATCAATCTATCCGAATTATTTAATTCTGTAATATCGATTGGTATAAGACCCGCGAATAGTCCTATCAAAAAGTCCCAACGTTGGTTTATTACCATTACATCTATGATTGCATATTTACAGGGATTGCGGAATTCAGGATATGATCCTATTAATAAATCGACCATCTGTTCTTTGTTATGACGGGTTATCAATGAGTTAAAATCGAGTGTGTTTTCGTCGCGTGATCTATCATAAAACGCTAGCATTCTAATTATGGTTTTAATACCTTGACCACTCATTTTTTTTAAGTTCCCTATATGACTATGAATCGGGTTTATGAAAATGTATTGGGAAGAGCTTGAGACAAGTCTTTCCAGCCAGGATAAATCTAACGGAAGCATAGAGGTAGATACCGAAAAATTTCTTTTTCCCGGGTGGTCAACAATTAATTCTGTTAGGAACAGTTGTTTGTTATATTGATGGGAAACTAGCCCCCTCGCTTCAAGTATAAAATTTTTGAGTATATCGATAAATTCCCATCTGTAAGTATAAGATTTACTTTGCTCTACAACCAACGATACCAGCGATGCAAGTAGTTTATTTAGTATATCCCCTTTGCCCGGAACTAAGTCCGTAAAAACATACCTTTCTTTATATTGGGTCACTTGTTCTCGTATCGAGTATCCTTGGGAATCTGTATGCGGAACTATCACTGTATTTATATATAGAAGATCTGTCAAATATTTCATGTCATATTTTCGGTTCGGTACTTCCAGCTTTGGAGAAAATTGATTCCACTCCGCCGTGTTTAATAACATAGTTATTTCCCAAGAATCAAAAACCGGTCTTACTGGGTTATATTGAGCAAAATATCCAAATTTGTTATTAGCATCTGTAGATTCATTGACTTTATACATAATATCCAATGCGGAACTGTATAACCCTCTTGTTGTGAATTGTTGCGCTACAGAACGCGCTGCTTCGGTACGATATTTTTCAGGCAGATAGTAGATTTCATCAGGTCGGACCGTTCGTCGCGCAAAATACCTGAAAATCACCCTGCTTTTAATCGGCATGTCATCAATGTCAGCTTGAAGATCAGGCCATGCCATCTTGCATTCTCTTTCATTCAAATCGGAGAAATCTTTTTCGTTCTCCGCCGACATTAGCATATGATAAATAACTTCAGTTCTACTTTCTTGTTCTTGGCTACTGGCGAAATAACTGATAGCTGCTAAATGAATGCGTCTGGCAATTTGAGGTTGTTGCGATACCATCAGTTTGAGCATTGATCTACGCAAATCCTTTCGATGCCAGACCTCATTATTTTTTGTCCTATGAGCTAGCCAAGCATAAGAAGCGAGGTCGTCAATAATACGTTCAGCCTCCCCATCAGAAATAACGTCCATTTCCAAAACAGGAATTATCAAGTTTTTAATCAAACTAGCGGTTAAATATCTTAGGATTAGGCCTGGATACGCCATCTTGCGAATAACTGGATCTTTAATGCGCAGTAAAACTCTTCTGTATACAATGCCGGCAAATAGATCTTTGGTATTTCCTAGGCGCATTTCTGCTTCCAAATTACTTACTGTAACTTGATTATCCGAGAGCAGAACTTGTGCAAGTAATTTAAGCTCCAATGGCCTTTTAGGCAGAATTTTGGAATTTGATATCTGTGCAGCTTGCAGAGCGTCCAAGTTTTGATTGATAAGGAAATCGTAAGAAATTTTCTTATCGAACTCTGTGACTAAAATTGACTCGGTAAATTCCGAGAGAAGTAGTTCCTGATGTGCATTCGATGAAAATCTGCCAGAAAAAATGACTTTCAATTTGACAGGCCTAAGGTACTCTTGCAGGTCTTCGAGCCAATCCTGAACACCAGGAACCAGATGTCGTTGTGTGACTTCTTCAAAAGTGTCTAAAATTAACACAAGCGGCAAAGTTTCCAATTGCCAAACAATTAGTTCTTCCTTTAATCCGCTAATCAGTCGTCGTAACGACCTCGACTTCTCCTTGTTTTCTAAAGAACTATCGCTATATGACAACAGAGAGACGTATTCAATTGATTGAATTTCTTTACGAAGTAAGTTCAAAGCTTTATAAAGCTGCGGAAACTGAATCATTATTTGCCTGGTCATTTCTGATTCTAACCAATAAGTATCACCAGGATCCATGCCGGGTTTATCAAAATCTAGAACGGCAAGGAGCACCTGTTTTGAATCGTGTAAATCCTGACATAGTTTAGCCATTAGGGTAGATTTACCTGCTCCCCCTATTCCGCTTACAATAATGGAAGATCCTTCTTTTTCGTCTTTATAAGCCTCTCTTAAGATAAATTTTTTTAAGATTTTTATTTCCTTCCTTCGTCCAATAAATCCTGATTTTAACAGCAATTGCTGATCGGGAAGTAGTTGAATTGACCGCCAATAGATCCTTAACTCTTCTATATCTGGTTTCGGAATATTAATATATTGCAGCCATTCAAGTGCCTGTATAAGGTGAAGAATGTTACGATTATCAATTCGCCTGATTTCTATAGAATCGGTCAGTTCCCCACGAAGTATACGCCTAAAAAACAATCCTATTGGATCAGTCTGAGGAAGTGGTTTATTAATCTCTATGTTAAAACAGTCATTCAAGATTAATGAATTGATAATCTCTGTCCTATGCATTAATTTGATGCACCATCGCGTCTCTTCGTCGTCTTTAATCAAATCGAATTGGGAGGATATCTCGGTAAGAATCGCCTGCTCTATGACTGCGGAAACATCGTTAGGAAGTAAATCTCTGGGTGATACACTACCTGACAACGCCGCTTTAATCAATGCAACGTTCACCAACAGTGACAGGCCTAAAGTTTGATCAATGGAAAAAGGCCTTCCTTGATTCCGTTGCCTAAGTGAAACATCGGAACCCCCATTTTTTCGAAGTAACCTTAACTGGTCTTCAATAAGCTGGCCTAGCTCGAAGTCGGAAATTTCGTCTTCAGACATTGATTCTCTCCTTAATTTTTTTCTTTAAAACCTTGCTTACCATGAAGTTTATTTCCTTAGAAAGAATTCTTCCAGGGATAGATTTGTCTTTATCTTCTATAGCATCTTGATACTTTTCAAAAACGGTTTTTGCAGAAACCGCAATTCCACTATCATCGATATTTATGCCAATATCAATGATATATCGCATGAAAAAATCAAGTATTTCCTGTTCAGTAACTGCTTCAACCCGACAGTTAATTGTGATACCTTTTAAAGTTTGGGGTATCCTCGCTTGCATATCATCCAATACAATCCTAAGCCAATCTTCAGTCAACAACTCTTCATAAAGTGCAAATAATAAATCCGAAGCCGACTGATTTTCAAACGTGAAAGAATTCAGTTCGGCAAAGCAGATCCAAACTAATCTGTCATTCCGGGAGGTTTGCAGAGCCGTTATTATTGCGGGGATTAATTCCGTTTTAATCCAAACTGTTCCACTTGAGTTGATATCATCATATACAGCAAAACCAGGGTCTATCTGACCTACCACATTGCAGATGTAAGTAGTCAGCTCAGCCGCCGTCATTTTTGATATAACAGCTGCCGAAATATTAATAATGTGATGAGAAGATTCAGGCAATAGCGCTCGCAATACAGCTAATCTAAAGGTCTTTCCGTGTCCACTTTGCCCGGAAATAATGAAAAGTTTTCTAAGACCAATATCCACAGACTCCCACACCGCGCTCTTGAAATCATCACACCCAACTACCGGTATAAACTCAGTTACACCCTGAATACGCCAAATCGGAAAGTCAATGGGGTCAATATCTGGTATGTCAATTTCATTGTCGGTAATATGCTTAACAATTTGCTGAAGCGGAACACCTCTGTTTAGGGTTTTTCCATTGGGTTCATTCCACACTCCCTGGTGTATCCCGAAAAGCTTGAAGTCTTTGTTAAAACAAGGTCCGCCTGAAGACCCCGGCAATGTATTAGCAGAATGAACAAATCTGAAACCTGGTACAACTGAAGGATATTTCGGATTAGGTGTAACAATAAATTTCTGATCAACTTTCATGGTTTGACCCCCAGGATGCTGAAATAAAATTATTTTCTCCTGAGGATTGGGAACAGGTGCAGGGTTGCGGATTTTTTCCCAATCTCTTTCAAAACCCGGAGCCTTCGCCAAATGTATTAGTACATAGTCCCAGTGCCCCTCTAGCTGCTCAAGATTGCTTGGCATTCTTTTTTTTAATTCTTCAGGGTGGCAGACACAGAAGCCAAGGCACCAATGTTCTCGAACATTTACTGCAATTTTGTTTTTTCCATAATAAGAGTTCGTATTGGAAATTACGCTCAGAAAATCCTCAAATTCAACAGAAATTCGATTCCCTGAACCTTCAACGGGGTAATATATCCCCTCTGTGAGAATGAACAAAGATGCAACAGCATGCCAACTGGTCAGAATCAAATTGGGCTGGATGAGAATCCCGGTACCAACAGCATCGTTATTTATCAAAATTTTGGCGGTGATCCTCATGCTCCTGATAATCCCTTTATAAACCTGTAGTGGGAAATCAAATCCATTGGCTAAATCTACCATCGCTTCCAAATTTGCATTTCCTGGCGACTCAAAGTGGGCATTTTCCGCCAAGGCTTTAGCCAATCGCCCATCCTCCAGTCCGTTTGTAATAACAAGTAAAGTTAGTTCTTTCAAAAAACCATTTTCTTCACTATAATAAAGCCCCGCATAAATAGCAGGGCCATCATAGGAAGAAAGCGCAATTGCTTCAAAAGCAATTGCGTGTTGTTTATCTGCAATAGATTGCGCCTGTAAAAACAATTTGGAGAATTCCGATCTTGAACATCGAATGCCCTGTATAATAAGTTCTATACTTAGCATAACTCAGAATTGTATGCCATATTTTTCTAATATATTATTAAATTCATCTCGCACATCTTCTTTTTTCTGAATGCCGACAATAGAATGTGCGTAGTTTTCGACAGGCAGAGAGGCCCTGCCACCATAATGAAGCCCTATTGCGCAATCTTCTTCACCAACAGCTACTACAACGGAGCCAGAGTTACCTCCTGATGTTGTGGCATCGTAGGCAAAGCTCCATGCCGGCAGGATATCGAAAGCATCAGCCACGAATCCCGGCGCAAGTCGCTTAAATCCGTATTTATCCCGAAATATATCGTACAATGGAATTTTTCCATATAATGAAAGGGCAACGGGACCGGAATATCCAATTGTAAAAACCTGAGACTCTTTAACAGGACATTGGTCTGACAGTTTAAAAACTTCAAATTCGTCGTTAGACGGCGCGAGCTTCAATATGGCCATATCTAGAGTATTCTGATATCTGATCAGTGAGTTATCCCCTAGTGTAAATATGACCTCTGTAATCTCTCGTGCTGGATAAATTGTTGAACCATTATACTCGCATCCAAAATCAATATGGCTACCAGCTTGAATGACCCACTTTTTAGTTTTATGGTCCAGTATGGCAATTTCTTGCAAAATGTGATGATTAGTCACTACCAAATCTTGATGAATTAGAAAGCCGGTACCGAAATAGTTAACATCGTTTTTTGTTTTGCTGATTCGACCGACGCTTCCAATCACCTTGCTCAACAGTTCTTTGCTGACATCTAAAGTGGTTTCCCATAAACCAACTGTTCCGGAGGATTTATCTATCTGACCGTCTTTAATCAAAAATGAAGGCCTTGTCCCGTCAAGTTTTACAATTACCTCTAACGCACCGGTAAGTTGACTATCCTTCAAAGCATCTGCATTTTCATCTCTGACCGCTTCCAAAGCAGTTTTACCATCTTTACTAATTTTCGAAATTATTTCGGCTCGATGGCTTTTAGAGATTCCCGAATGAGTGAGTTTTTGAAAAGCATCAATAGTTATTTCAATCCGTTCTTTAATTGCTTGATCAGAAAGGTTCAATTCACTTTTTTGAATACTTTCCAAAGAAGTTAAGGAACTACCTGATTTCAATAAAGAAATATAATATTTTAAAATATCGAGATGCATCGGTTTAGAATAAGATTAGGATTATCGAATGCAGACTGCGGTACCAACAACCAACTATAAATATGAATAAAAAAAAACAAAAATCAGATTATAGGTCACTATTTATTAGCTCTACGGTAACGACCATCTTAGCTCCAACTGGCGCGGGCATGCCGCACAGGGCAAGAGCGCAGTGTACCCGTACCAAGCATCCAATTGCATGTTTATGATAGCGCATAATTAACATACCCTGCATTCGCGGTAGGGATAGTAAGGGTTTGCCACGGTGCGCAGGGTGATAGCGCAGGCAACGGGGCCGAAGCGCAGCGGAGCCCTGCATAGCCCGGGGCACAGCCACCGCCATAATTTATCGCTTCAAAACAAAATCCACCTTTGCTTGCCGTATAAGATCCCTCCCTCGTACCTCGGTTCGGGATGACATTGGGGGCAGAAACCCGAATGCAAGGTTGCTCGCTTTCCTTAAAAATCCTTATTCAACAACTTCTCCAGTTCGGCGAAGCTGATGTTCATTTTTATGCGGCCTTGTTTGGCGTAGGATATTTCGCCGGTTTCTTCTGATACGATGATGGCTGTGGCGTCGTTGGCTTCGGTAACGCCTATGCCGGCGCGGTGGCGCAGGCCGAATTGCGCGGGGAGGTCGGCCTTTTCGGTTACGGGCAAAATGCAGCTGGCCGATTTTATCTTGTTGCCAGCTATTACCACCGCACCATCGTGCAGGGGGCTGTTCTTCTGGAAGATGGCCTCCAGTAGGCGTTTGGATATCTTGGCTTCTACCACCTCGCAGCTGTTCTGGTAAAATTGCTCGTCGTAATACTTGGCGAAAACGATGAGCGCCCCGGTGCGGGTCTGCTTCATGGTTTTGCAGGCATCGATGATGGGTTTTATGCGGGCGTAGTTGTTCTTTTCGGCTTCAGCTTTGCCAAAGAAATATTTCCACCAGGCCTTGTTTCGCTGCAGCGATGCATTCTTGCCCACCAGCAGCAAAAACCGCCGCACCTCCTGCTGAAAAACGATGATGATGGCAATGATGCCCACATTGGCAAAGCGGCTAAGGATGGCGGTAAGCAGCTTCATGTCCAGCGCTTCTACCACCTTATACAGCAAAAATATCGCGATGAAACCGATGAAGATATTGGTGGCGATGGTGCCCCGCATGAGGTTATAAAGCTGGTACAGGATGAACGCCACCAGCAACACATCCAGTATGTTAGGGATAGTGGGTTTCAGGAAGCTGAAATCGATGCCTTGCATGTTGCGAAGTTAATAAGTTTTGGGTGATATTGGATGGGGGTAACTACGTCAGCCATCATGTTGAATTTATTTCAACACCCCATCATAAAAGTGGCCATAGCCCGTCGACTAAAAGTCGACGGCAATGAAGGTGGGTTTGCGGTTATTGGCGCAAATCAAATATTGTAAAAAGTAATGCACCTTCATTGCCGTTCTATTTATGGAACGGATAAGCAATGCTGAGTGGTAATGAAAGCAAACTTTTAAGGTTTCGAACACTCTTATTTTCAAACCCACGGATATGGGAGCTTTAAAAAGCGCTGGGGCCAAGTGCGATTCCCCTCTTGAGAGGGGTGGAGGGGTGTGTCTGTGTACTGTGCATAGCGTTATTGCATGGTGGCAAACACACCCCTGCAACCGCACAATCCACCGCGCCCCCTCTCGAGAGGGGAATTAAAAGCGACGCAGCCTATTATTTACTCCGCTCCGTAGTAAACCTCACCAGTTGCTGCAGGCCCGTGCGGGCAGGGCCTTCGGGGAAGGTATCCAGTATAGCGAAGGCGCTTTCCTGGTATTTTTTCATTTGTATCTCCGAGTATTCCAGTCCGCCTTTTTGTTTTACGAAGCTTACGATCTCGGCAATTTTTTTTGGGTCGTCGTTATGGTTTTTCACCAGGTTTATCATGCGCTTCTTATCGGCGGGGCTGCTGTTGTTTAGCGCGTAGATAAGCGGCAGGGTGACTTTCTTTTCTTTGATATCGATGCCCACGGGCTTGCCCACATCGTCGGTACCGAAATCGAACATGTCATCTTTTATCTGGAAAGCGATGCCGATATGCTCGCCGAAGAGGCGCATTTTTTCTACGGTTTCGTCGTCGGCACCGGCAGATGCTGCACCGCAGGCACAGCAGGAGGCGATGAGCGATGCGGTTTTCTGGCGGATAACCTCGTAATAAACCGGTTCGCCAATATCCATGCGGCGCACTTTTTCTATCTGCAGCAGTTCGCCCTCGCTCATTTGCTTCACCGCTTCAGATACGATCTTGAGCAAAGCAAAGTCGCCGTTATCAATCGATAGCAGCAAGCCCTTGGATAACAGGTAATCGCCCACCAAAACGGCTATCTTATTTTTCCATAAAGCGTTGATAGAGAAGAAGCCACGTCGTTGGTAGGAGTTATCAACCACATCATCGTGCACCAGCGAAGCCGTGTGCAGCAGTTCTACCAATGCGGCCCCGCGATGGGTGCTTTCGTTGATGCCCCCGCATATACTGGCCGAAAAAAACACGAACATAGGGCGTATTTGTTTGCCCTTGCGTTTTACGATGTAATGGGTAATGCGATCCAGCAGGGGTACCGAGCTTTGCATGGAAACCTTGAATTTCTCTTCGAACACATCAATTTCTGCAGCAATAGGTTTTTTGATCTCGTCGATGTTCAGCATCTGCAATGAATCGCTTTGGTGGCGTTGTAATTTGAAGCAAACATAAGCTAAAAAAAATTATCTGCGTAAAAGGCTTATTTTTTTACCGCAATTAAACTATTGGCCGCCAAAAGCATCTATAAGTTATACATCGCCAGAGACGATATATAAGTTTTGATTTTGTGAGTTAGAGTTTTCGTTTGAGCAGGTCCCGGTGGTACGGGGCCTGCTTTTTTTGTGGGCTTTAGCGGCCCGAACCTCTACACGGCGAAACCGTAATGGGTGCAGCTTCAAAAACATCAACCACGACTGAACAACAAATTGAAATTTGGCCGACACATGACTTTGTGCCCTTTGTGAAAAATCTTTGTGCGCTTTGTGGTTAAATTTTACCACAAAGTCCACAAAGGAAAAAAACACAAAGGGCACAAAGCGAGGTTTTATTTCGAATTGTTTTTACAGAATGTATTATGCTATGGGTTACTTTGAATGCGTAAGGAGAGTCCTTTTCCAATTTATGTATTAATGTTACAAACAACTAAATACATAAAAACCTAAATTAGCCCTTACCAATTACCGCAAATACATTTACCAAACCCGGTTTTATGCAACGCAGAAGATTTATCCAGAACATGGCCGTTACCGGCACCAGTTTCCTTGTTGGCTCGCAAATGGCCATGGGCGGCGTATTTAAAGGCTCGCCCAATAAAAAAGTAGTTTTAGGCGTGATGGGCGTAAACAGTCGCGGCGCCTTTTTGGCGGCAAAGCTGGCTGCCATACCCGATGCCGAGATAGGCTACATTTGCGATGTAGACAGCAAAGCGATGGATAAATGCATCGCCGAAATAGAAAAGATAACCGGCAAACGGCCAAAAGGCATTACTGATGTACGCCAGCTATTAGAAAAGAAGGATCTGGATGCCCTGGTAATAGCCGCGCCCGACCATTGGCACGCACCCGCCACCATCCTGGCTTGCCAGGCCGGTAAGCATGTGTATGTAGAGAAACCCTGCAGCCACAACCCGCACGAGGGCGAAATGGCCATTGCAGCCGCGGCTAAATACAACAAGCTGGTGCAGATGGGCAGCCAAAGGCGATCGTTCAATAACGTACAGAAGATGGTGCAGGAACTGCACGACGGCATCATCGGCAGGGCGTATTTTGCGAGGGGCTGGTATGTAAACAACCGCAAATCCATCGGTTTCGGCAAGCCTGCGCCGGTGCCCTCCAACTTGAATTACGAACTATGGCAGGGCTACGCGCCGCGCAAGGCTTATAAAGATAACCTGATACATTACAACTGGCACTGGCATTGGAACTGGGGGACAGGAGAGGCCCTTAACAACGGCACGCACGAAATTGACGTGATGCGCTGGGGCCTTGGCGTGGATTTCCCGGATAGGGTAACCTCATCAGGCGGGCGCTTTGCCTTTAAGGACGATTGGGAAACTCCCGATACGCAAACCATACTGGCCAACTTCCCCAACAACACCGCCTTAAGCTGGGAGGGCCGCAGTTGCAATAGTTTCAATTCCGAAGGCGTGGGTCGCGGCGTAGTGTTTTATGGCGATAAAGGCACTATCAACTACGGCGGCGGCAACGGCTACCAGGTTTTCGATTACAATAATAAACTGGTAAAAGAAATAAAAGACGAAACCCCGGTAGATGCGGGCAATAAAGTGAGCCCTACCGAACTATTGGATAGAGTGCACCTGCAAAATTTCATTACCTCAATACAGGGCGATACGCAGCTGAACCAAACCATCATCAACGGCCATAAATCTACCGTGATACCGCAACTGGGCAACATTGCCCAACGCATGGGCAGGGTGCTTAACTGCGACCCAACCAACGGCCACATCCTGCACGACCCCGAAGCCATGAAGCTTTGGACAAGGGATTATGAGCCGGGATGGGATTTGAAGGTGTAAAGGCTTTTTTTAAAATCCCCTCTAGAGAGGACGCGCGACGGGCAAGAGCGAGGGGAGGGGTGTGTTTGCCACAATGGTACGTTTGCAATGCATATCGGCTAACACACCCCTGCCCCCTCTCAAGAGGGGAATCGCACGGAGCCCCCGCTTTTTATAGCAAATTGAATAAAAACATCAACCAAATACAATGAAGAACAACCTAAAAATATGGATACTAGCCGCTGCTGCAAGCATCGGCATACAGGCAGCATCGGCACAAACAAAACCCGGCTATACCAGCCTGTTCGACGGTAAAACCTTAAAAGGCTGGAAAAAACTGGCGGGCAATGCGGAGTACGTTGTGGACAACGGCGTAATCATCGGTACGGCGGTGCTTAACAGCGGCAATACCTTTTTGGTAACTGAGAAGGAATACGGCGATTTTGTGCTGGAACTGGATGTGATGACCGAAAGCAACCTCACCAACTCGGGCGTGCAGGTACGCAGCCATTACAACCCTGCCGGCCACGAAGGCAAGGGCCTGGTTTACGGCAAGCAATGCGAAGTGGACCCCAGCGACCGCAGCTGGACCGGCGGCATCTACGACGAAGGCCGCCGCGACTGGCTATACCCCATGGAACTAAACGGCAAAGCCAAAGAGCTTTGGAAAACCGGCGAATACAACCACATCAAAATAGAGTGCATTGGTAATACCACCAAAACCTGGGTAAACGGCGTAGCCAAAGCCTTTGTGGTAGATACATTGGATAACAAAGGTTTTATAGGCTTGCAGGTGCACGCCATAAGCGAAGCCGGGCAGGCAGGCAAGAAGATATATTTCAAGAACATCCAGATAAAAACGGGCAAGCTAAGCCTGCAGCCATTTTCCGAAGACGCTTACGTAGTGAACCTGGTACCCAATAAGCTATCAGATTTTGAGGAGCACGGCGGCTGGAAACTGCTGTTTGATGGTAAAAGCAATAAGGGCTGGCACAGCGCAACTGCTGCTACTTTCCCGGCAAAGGGCTGGAGCGTAAAAGGTGGCACCATTTCGGTACTGGGCTCGGTAGGTGGCGAAGCTACCAATGGCGGCGACATTGTTACGGACGGGGAGTATGCTGCGTTCGATTTGTCGTTCGAATTCAAAATGGTAACCGGTGCCAATAGTGGATTGAAATATTTTGTTACCCTCAGCGAGAAAACTACCGGCTCGGCCATAGGCCTGGAGTACCAGGTGCTTGATGATGCCGTGCACCCCGATGCCAAGCTTGGCCGCGACGGCAACCGCACCCTGGCGTCCCTTTACGACCTTATCCCCGCCAAAAAGCAGACCCGCTTCGTGCACCCCATAGGCGCCTGGAACATCGGTCGCATTGTAGTGTATCCCAATAACCACGTAGAGCATTACCTAAACGGCATCAAAGTGCTGGAGTACGACCGTGGCTCGCAAGCCTACCGCGATCTGGTAGCCATCAGCAAATACAAAGTTTGGAAAGATTTCGGCGAAGCTGCGAAAGGCCACCTGCTATTGCAGGATCATGGTTTTGATGTGAATTATAGGAATATCAAGATAAAGCAGTTGTAGCTTTAAAATATTTAACCACAAAGGGCACAAAGAATTGCACGCTTATTTACACAAAGAGCACAAAGTTTTTTAAGCGGTCTGTAAATACTTTGTGCTCTTTGTGTTTCTCGCTTTGCGCCCTTTGTGGTTAAATAAACAAGTAAGTGTGGCCGCGCTTATTCAAACTTATCTGCCACCACCTGTATCTTCATATCGGGCATTTCGGCAGCTACCATAGTTACGGTAACTTTGCCTCCTTTGCCTTCAATGGTAATGGTGGCGTTAAGCTCTTTCCCTCCATCGGTAAATACGGAAGTTACTACCGTTTTGCCTTCTTTATAAGGCATCGTCCAGTTGCAACTGTAAGATTTTATGGGGCCGGTCATTTTGTGTTCCTCATCGCCAGGTGCAATAATCACTTCGGTTTTGGTGAGGGTGATTAGCGTCTCTTCGTCCTTAGTGCGCTGCAGTTCGCCTTTGGCGTTGTAGTAATTGGTTGTCGATGATGCCAGGAATACCGGCTTGTCGCATTGTGCAAAGCTGATTGTTGTGCCTGCCAGTACCAATACGAAGGCCAGCACTATTTTCTTTAGATTTTTCATGTGTTATGATTAAGAGGATTATTCGAATGTATTGGCCACTACCTGTATCTTTTTACCGGGCATCTCATCGGCGGTAAACGTGAGCGTAACTTTTCCGTCTTTACCCTCGATGGTGATGTTTACGTGCAGGTCGTTGTTGCCATCGGTTAGCAGGGCCTTCAGGGTTGTTTTGCCTTCTTTGAAAGGGGTTGTCCAGTTGCAGGTATATTCGGTAACGCTGCCATTCATCATATGGTCGCCCGGTGTTATGGTTATTTCCGTTTTGGATAGGGTCACCACGGTTTGTTCATCGGCTGTCCTTTCCACTTCACCCTTATCATTCAGGTAGGTGGTTACCGAAGAGGTTAATTTTACCGGTTTGTCGCACTGCGCAAAGCTGATGGTGCTGCCTGCCAGTATCAAAGCAACAGCCAGTATGCCCGCTTTTAAAATGTTGTTTTTTGTTTTCATTGTATGGGTTGAATTTTAATTTCCACAAAGATATATGTTTAATATAGTATTATGCAATACAAAGTACTATATAAATCAACAAATTGTGAATTGCTTGTATTTTATCGCAACTTGGCTATCGTTGTTGATTATGATGGTAATATTTAGTTACAATCAGATAAAAACTAATCGATAAGCCGCTCATTTTCCCTTACTTTTGAATAGCTTTACCTTTAGCTATCAAATTATCCTGTTGCCCATGAAGAAGCTCCTTTTTTTGCTTTTAGCCTTTGGTGGTACTTCGGCCTTTGCGCAGATGCATGACTATCCTATACAGCCTGTTGCCTTTACCAAGGTTACACTGACGGATAAATTCTGGACCTCGCGCATCGAAACCAATCGCACGGTAACCATCCCGGCATCGTTCGACCGTTGCAAAACCACGGGCAGGATAAAGAACTTTGAGATGGCGGCCGAGGGCAAGGGCAAGTTTTGCACCGTTTACCCTTTTGATGATACCGATATCTACAAAACCATCGAAGGCGCCTCATACTCGCTTGCGGTACATCCCGATAAGCAATTGGATGCCTACCTCGATTCGCTGATTACAGTAGTTGGCAAGGCGCAGGAAAAGGATGGCTATTTGTACACCTACCGCACTATCGACCCATTGCATCCAGGTGGGGCGGCAGGCCCCGAGCGCTGGGTAAAAGAGAACGAACAGAGTCACGAACTATACTGCGCCGGCCACATGTATGAGGGCGCAGCCGCGCACTTTATGGCGACAGGCAAACGCAACTTCCTCAATATCGCTTTAAAGAATGCCGACTTGCTGGTACAGACTTTCGGTCCCGGAAAAAGGGCAGTTGCCCCGGGCCACGAAATTGTGGAGATGGGCCTGGTACGCCTTTACCGCATCACCGGGAAAAAGGAATACCTCGATCTGGCTAAATTTTTTATAGATCAGCGTGGCAAAAAGCCATATAACAAGAAAAGTAAAAACGTTTGGGAAAACGGCACCTACTACCAGGACGATAAACCCGTCATCAACCAGGATGAGGCCGAGGGCCACGCCGTGCGCGCCATGTACCTGTACTCGGGTATGGCCGATGTGGCTGCCTTAACAGGCGATAAGGAATACCTGGCCGCCATAGATAAGATATGGGATAACATGGTAGGTAAAAAAATGTACGTACAAGGCAGCATCGGCGCTGTTGGCGATGGCGAACGTTTCGGCGATAATTACGAGCTGCCAAACACCACCGCCTATAACGAAACCTGCGCCGCCATTGGCAGCGTGTTCTGGAACCAGCGCATGTTTTTGCTGCACGGCGATTCTAAATACATAGATGTGCTGGAAAAAGTGCTTTATAACGGCCTTATCTCGGGCGTTGGGCTGGATGGTAAATCGTTCTTCTATACTAATGCCATGCAAATACAGGAGCATTTTAATCACCCCGATATTGAGCGCGAGCGTTCGGGCTGGTTCGTGTGCTCTTGCTGTCCAACCAATATTGCCAGGCTCATACCCTCGGTGCCGGGCTACATTTATGCGCAGAACGGCAAGGATGTGTTCGTGAACCTGTTCATCAGCGGCACGGGCAGCATGCTGGTAAACAATAAGACTTTGCAGATAACCCAGCAAAACAATTACCCCTGGGATGGCGGACTTGCCTTTATTATCAACCCGGCATCGGCTATGGATATGAACCTCAAGATACGTATCCCCGGCTGGGCGCAGAATCAGGCCGTACCATCAGATCTGTACAGCTATCAGCAGCCGCTCAACAAAAAAGTAGTTATTAAACTGAACGGCCAGCCGGTAGAATACCAAATAGAAAGGGGCTACGCCGTCATCAGCAAGAAATGGAAGAAGGGAGATAAGGTAGAAATGCTGCTGCCGATGGATGTGCAGCGCGTTGTAGCCAGCGATAAACTGCCCAACGATGCAGGTAGGATAGCCCTGCAACGCGGTCCGCTGATGTATGCGGCTGAATGGACAGACAATGGCGGGTTGGCCAGTAACATCATCATCCCGAAGGATGCGGTATTTACTTCTCAATTTGATGCGGGCCTGCTTAATGGGGTGACCGTTTTGAAGGCCAATGTGAAAGCCATCAATATAGATGCCGATAAGCAAATAGTAAGCACCGAAGCAAAGACCCTTACGGCTATACCATACTATGCATGGGCCAACCGGGGCAAAGGAGAGATGATGGTTTGGTTTCCTGAACAGGTAAAATATGTCGATATTATCAGCCGATAACCAAATCTCTATCAAATGAAAAAGATATTCGCCATTTTGTTCCTGCTGGCCTGCTTTGCAAAAGCCGATGCGCAGGTTTCGCTCGCCACCGGCTGGAAATTCATGCCCGGCGACAGCACCATTTACAGTGACCAAACCTATGACGACAGCCAATGGAAACCCATCGATGTGGCTAAATCCTGGGAGCGGCAAGGCTACCCCGACCGTAACGGTTTTGGCTGGTACCGCCTGCATGTAACTATCCCCGCATCATTAAAAAACAATGCCTATTTAAAGGATAGCCTCCGTTTTGATTTGCAGAACGTAGACGATAACGACGAGGTGTACCTCAACGGCAAACTGGTAGCCAAAACCGGCAGCAATATCAAAGAAGGCCATTACGGCCCGCGCCGCTATGTGCTGGCCACCAACAACCCCGCTATTTTGTGGGATAAGGAGAACGTGATAGCCATCCGCATATTCGATACCGGCGGCGATGGCGGCCTGTACGGCAACCAGTTCAGCATCAGCATGAATGATATCATGGACTATGTTACCATTAATAGTGATGCGGATTTTTTTTACGGTGAAAAAAAATCCTTAGGTAAATCCATCAAACTCGTAGCCAGAGGCAGCTACAAATATAAGGGCATCCTCGAATTTAAGATGACGGACCCTGAGGACGGCAAAGTGCTTTATCAAAAAGCAAACAACGCTGCTTTCACAAACCACAAACCTTTCACTTATACCTTTAATGCTGCATTACTCGAGAAGAAATCGTACGTATTGAGCTATGAGTTTACCGATAGCCTATCGGGAACCAAAATTTCGAAGATAGAAAGTACGCCGTACATTCTTACGCCCGAGCCATCGGCGCAGCCAAAAATAAATGGGCCCGAGGTTTATGGCGCAAGGCCGGGCAATCCCTTCTTGTACCTCATCCCGGCAACGGGGCAAAAACCCATTACCTATAAAGCTGCAGGTTTGCCAAAAGGGTTAACGCTGGATAGCAAGACCGGCATTATTACCGGCGTAGTCACCCCAAAGGGCGAATACTTTGTAACGCTTATGGCAAGCAATGCCTTGGGCAGTACGGGCAAAAAATTCACCATCAGCATAGGCGATAAAATCGGCCTGACGCCCGCTTTGGGCTGGAATAGCTGGAATGCCTTTGGCCTGAGCGTGGATGATGCCCGCGTGCGCACCGCCGCCAACACCATGATAGAAAAACTGGCCGCTTACGGCTGGAACTACGTGAACATAGATGATGGATGGGAAATAGACAAACGCCTGCCAAACGGCGCGATCACCACCAACAGCAAGTTCCCGGATATGAAAGCAACAACAGCCTATGTGCACAGCCTGGGCTTGAAGATGGGGATTTACTCATCGCCCGGTCCAACTACTTGCGGCGGCTACTTAGGCAGCTGGCAGCACGAGGATCAGGATGCCCAAACCTATGGCGACTGGGGTATCGATTACCTGAAATACGACTGGTGCTCTTACAGCGAAGTAACAGCTTCGAAGCCATCGCTTGATGATTTGAAGAAACCTTACCAGGTAATCCGCGCATCGCTGGATAAGGTACACCGCGATATTATGCTGAGTTTTTGCCAATATGGCTGGGGCAAGGTATGGGAGTGGGGTGCCGAAACCGGCGGCAATAGCTGGCGGACCACCGGCGATATAGAAGATACCTGGAGGAGTATGTCGCAGATTGGTTTTAACCAGGACGAGGCCGCCAAATTTGCGCAGCCCGGCCATTTTAACGACCCCGATATGCTGGTTGTAGGCAAAGTGGGCTGGGGACCAACCCTGCATAACAGCCGCCTTACTGCCGATGAGCAATATACGCACATCAGTCTGTGGAGCTTGCAGTCGGTACCACTATTGATAGGTTGCGATATGGGTGCACTGGATAAATTCACCCTTAACCTGCTTACCAACAGCGAGGTGCTGGCGATAGATCAGGATGCCCTGGGCAAAGCCGCCCGCCAGGTGGTAAAGACCGATACTTACCAGATATGGGTAAAACAGATGAAAGACGGCAGCAGAGCAATCGGCCTCTTCAACCTGAGCGACAAGTACCAAACCATTACGTTGGATAGCCAAACAGCGGGTGCGTACACCAGTATCCGCAATGTATGGCAGCAAAAAGATATCGCCAAAAGCGCAGGTGATTTTAAAGCCAGCGTAGCACCGCACGGGGTGCTGTTGTTGAGGGTGAAGTAGGTAGCCCCACCCAAACCCTCCCTGCCTACCGGCAGGCAGGCCCTGAAGGGGAGGGCTTAAAAAGGAGAACACATTAATTAATAAATAAGTAAATCAAAAATTCCCCCTTCAGGGGGTTAGGGGGCTGAGCATTATGAGTATAGTATGGAAAGGGGTATTCCCCGCGGTAACCACGAAGTTTACCGATAACGATGAATTGGATTTCGAAGCGTTCGACAAGAACATCGAAGCGCAGATAGAAGCCGGCGCAAATGGCTTTGTATTGGGTGGTTCGCTGGGCGAAGCAAGTGTGCTTACCGACGAGGAAAAGTTGGCCTTGCTGGAGCATACCGTAAAGCTGGTTGACAAACGCGCCTATGTGATATTGAACATAGCTGAGCAAACTACTAAAGCTGCCTTGCTTTGCGCCAAAAACGCCGAAAAATACGGTGCCGATGGCCTGATGATGCTGCCACCGTTGCGTTACAAAGCCGACGATGCCGAAACTGTGAAGTATTTTGCCGATGTGGCCCAAAGCACGCACCTGCCCATCATGATATACAACAACCCCTACGATTATAAGATAGAGGTTACGCTGGATATGTTTGAAGAGCTATCGGCATACCCGAACATACAGGCGGTAAAAGAATCAACCCGCGACGTAAGCAACGTTACCCGTATGATCAACCGTTTCGGCGATAGGTTCGCTATCATGACAGGTGTTGACACCCTGGCCCTCGAAAGCCTTTTTATGGGTGCCGATGGTTGGATAGCCGGTTTGGTTGATGCTTTCCCGCGCGAAACCGTAGCTGTTTACCGTTTGGCTAAAGCCGAACGTATGCAGGAGGCTCTGGCCATCTACCGCTGGTTTTTGCCTGTGCTGGAGCTGGATATCCACCCAAAACTGGTACAATACATCAAGCTTGCCGAAAGCGTAACCGGCCTGGGCACCGAAACCGTGCGCTTACCGCGCTTAAAAATAACAGGCGACGAGCGCGAAAGGGTTCTAAAAGTGATTAACCACGCCGTTAAAAACCGCCCCGAATTGCCTGTTGGCAGCTGGGGTGTGGAAGCGGAAGTGGATGTAACCGGGGTGAGTTAAGGGAGAGAGTCAAGAAATAAGAGCCAAGAGCCAAGAAGTGCCCAAACACCTCCACGTCATTGCGAGAAGCGGTGGGCTGGCTAAGGAGGTGGGGCGACAAAGCAATCCTCGGCAAGCAGAGCCGTCCTGTAAATCCGACCTGCCTGCCGATGGTTGCCACGCTTCGCTCGCAATGACGGACTGTTTAAACAGGTTCTAAAACTAACACATGAACACGCAAAATATAATAGGATATTCGTTAATACCCCCAACCGGTAAAAGCTTCAGGGCGTTGAGCCCTGCAAACGAAACCGAGCTGGACGGCGATTTTGCGGTAGCAACCACTGCCGATGCGGATGCGGCCATGCAACTGGCCGATAAAGCATTTGCCGTTTACCGCCATACCGATGCCAAGACAAAGGCTGCCTTTTTACGCAGCATTGCCGAAGGCATAACGGCACTGGGCGATGAATTGCTCAATCGCTGCGCAGCAGAAACCGGCTTGCCTATTCCCCGTTTAACGGGCGAGCGTGGCAGAACGACAGGTCAACTGAACATGTACGCCAGCCTGCTGGAAGAAGGCAGTTGGGTAGATGCTGTGATAGATACCGCCATCCCCGATAGGACGCCGCTGCCTCGTGTGGATATTCGCAAAATGCTGGTGCCTATTGGTCCCGCTGTGGTATTTGGTGCGAGCAACTTCCCGATGGCGTTCTCAGTTGCCGGTGGCGATACCGTTTCGGCTTTGGCTGCTGGTTGCCCGGTGGTAGTGAAGGCGCATCCGGCACATCCTGGTGCCAGCGCATTGGTTGCCGGGGTAATTATGCGGGCAGCTAAAAAGCATAACCTGCCTGATGGCGTTTTCTCTCACCTGTTCGATGATGGTTACGCCGTTGGCGAAACGTTGGTAAAGCATCCCAAAACAAAAATCGTGACCTTTACCGGTTCGCTAAAAGGGGGCATGGCATTGGTGAAAATGGCCCGCGAACGCGATGAGCCTATCCCTGTATTTGCCGAAATGGGCAGCATCAACCCGGTAATATTATTGCCACAGGCCTTGCAAAACCGTGCCGAAGAACTGGCTAAAACCTACGGCGAATCTATCACCATGAGTGCGGGGCAGTTTTGTACCAACCCGGGCTTATTGCTGGCGATGAGATCCGAAGGCTTAGACAGGTTCAAAGCAGCCCTTGGCGCATCTATCGTAAATGTAAACTCCGCTACTATGCTCACTGCGGGTATCTGCAGCAATTACCAAAAACTTTCCGAAGAAAGGCTGGGTAACCATGCCGTAGTGGTTATTGGGCAGTCGGAAAAGTTGAATACCGGAAGCGCAAACCAGGCATTGGCTGTGGTAAGCGAAATAGCTGCTTCAGATTTTCTGGCCGATGATAAATTCAAAGAAGAAGTATTCGGTCCCTACAGCATGCTGGTAGTTGCCGATGATATGGCGCAGTTAGAAACCGTTATCAGCTCGCTGCATGGGCAGCTAACCGCTACCATCATGGCCGAAAGGGAAGAACTGGCCTTGTACGAACCTATCGTTAATAAACTATCGGCCATAGCCGGTCGCGTGATATTGAACGGCCCGCCAACAGGCGTGGAGGTAGGTAACGCCATGCAGCATGGCGGCCCTTTCCCGGCAACATCCGATAGCAGGTTTACATCGGTAGGTACTGGTGCTATCAAGCGTTTTGTGCGCCCGGTAGCCTGGCAAAACTGGGACAATGCGCTACTGCCTGATGCCCTTAAAGACGAAAACCCGCTGGGCATTTGGCGGCTATTTAATAATGAATGGAGTAAATAGGTGAGAGGTAAATGGAGAGTGGTGAGTGGTTGCATAGCTGAACAGTAGTAAATGCATTATAACCACTAAACCAACCACTCACCACTCAACTACTCACCACTCACCCAAATGAAATGACTAAAACATTCTTCTGTATCGACGCGCATACCTGCGGTAACCCGGTGAGGCTGGTTGCCGGTGGCGGCCCCAATTTAACGGGCACCAATATGAGCGAGAAGCGCCAGCACTTCTTAAAAGAGTACGACTGGATACGCAAAGGCCTGATGTTTGAGCCGCGTGGGCACGATATGATGAGCGGCAGCATTCTGTACCCTCCTCATGATCCGGCTAACGATGTAGCCGTACTGTTCATCGAAACCAGCGGCTGCCTGCCTATGTGCGGGCACGGCACCATAGGTACCATCACCATCGCGGTGGAGGAAGGGCTTATCACCCCCAAAACTCCGGGTATTATCCGCATGGAAGCACCCGCCGGCTTGGTGCTGATATCCTATAGACAAGTAGGCGGTAAGGTAAAATCAGTAAAGTTGGTTAACGTAGCCTCGTACCTCGATTCGGAAGGATTGGAAGTAGAATGCCCTGATTTGGGCATGCTCACTGTTGATGTGGCCTACGGTGGCAACTTCTACGCGATAGTAGACCCGCAAGTGAACTTTGCCGGACTGGAAAACTACACCGCCGACCAGCTGATTTCCTGGAGCAGGGTGTTGCGCACGCGCATCAACGAAAAATACACCTTCGTCCACCCCGAAAATCCGACAATCAACACCTGCACGCATATCCTGTGGGCAGGCAAGACTATCTCGCCCGAGGCAACCGCCCGCAACGCCGTTTTTTATGGCGATAAAGCGATAGACCGCTCGCCCTGCGGCACAGGTACATCGGCACGTATGGCGCAATGGCATGCCAAGGGCAAACTCAAAAAAGGCGACCAGTTCATCCACGAAAGTATTATCGGCAGCCAGTTCATTGGCACGGTAGAGGATGAAGTAACGTTAGGCGGCAAGCCCGCCATTATACCCGGCATAGAAGGCTGGGCAAAAGTGTACGGCTACAACACCATCAAAATTGATGACGAGGATGACCCGTACGCGTTTGGGTTTCAGGTGATATAGAAACACATAAATACAATAACCACCGCGTCATTGCGAGGAACGAAGCAATCTCTGCACAGGACATGCAAGCACGCATGGCGCCGATGCAAAGCCGGGAGATTGCTTCGTTCCTCGCAATGACGCTCTGATAAAATTCATGAGTAAAACAACCATCATAGGAGGCGGAATAATAGGCCTTTTTTCAGCTTATTACCTGCACAAAGCAGGCTGTGAAGTAGAAATACTAGAGCAGGGCAACCTGAGCGACAATGCCTCGTTTGGCAATGCGGGCATGATAGTGCCCAGCCATTTTATACCATTGGCCGCGCCGGGCATGATAGAGCAAGGCATCCGCTGGATGTTCGATAGCAAGAGTCCGTTCTACGTAAAACCTTCTTTAAATCCCGAGCTGATTGGCTGGGGACTTAAATTTTTAAAGGCAGCCAATAAAAAACATGTGGAACGCTCGGCAGTGGCCCTGCGCGACCTTTCGCTCCTGAGCAAAAAGCTATATCTGGATTTTGATAAAACGGCGGGCTTTGACTTCGGACTGGAGGACAAGGGCATCCTGATGCTATATAAAACTGCCAAATTTGAAGATGAAGAACACCATACCGCCGAAAAGGCAAGAGCGCTTGGGCTCGACGCGCAAAACCTTACTGCCGATGAAGTTCGCGCTTTGCAGCCCGAGATTGATACGGACGTATTAGGTGCTGTGCATTACCATTGCGATGCGCATCTGTATCCCAATAAACTGATGGCGGGTTTAGTGAAATACCTCGAAGCAGCAGGCGTAAAGATTCATCGAAATACACCGGTTACGCATATCGAACGCGATCAAGGTAAAGTGGTATCCGTGCAAAGTAATGATAGAAGTTTTAAGGCGGATAAATACCTGATTGCGGGTGGTGCATGGTCGCCGGCGATTGCTAAACTTGCCGGGCTTAACGTTCCGTTGATGCCGGGCAAAGGCTATTCTTTTATGGTTGATGAACCACAGAAACGGATGAGTATCCCGGCGCTGCTGTGCGAGGCGAGGGTATCGGTAACCCCCATGAATAGCAGCATCCGCTTTGGCGGCACCATGGAAATAGGCAAGATAAATGATAAGATAAACATGAACCGCGTAGCGGGTATCGTAGAATCTATCCCCAAATATTTCCCAGGCTTTAAACCCGCTACGCCGCAAGTAAAAGATATCTGGTACGGTTTCCGCCCCTGCTCGCCCGATGGCTTGCCTTATATCGGCACGTCGGCCAGGTATAGCAATGTAGCCATAGCCACCGGCCACGGCATGATGGGCCTAAGCTTAGCACCAGCAACAGGTAAACTAATTGAAGAAGTGCTTAACGAAAAGCAAGTATCAACTAATATTGACCAATTTTCACCTAACCGATATTAACTGCCCCTCCCAACCCTCCCCTGAAGGGGGGGGCTTAAAAAGTCTCCCCCTTCAGGGGGAGATTTAGAGGGGGCTTAACCAATAACCCATGAAAGTCCTCCCCTTTACCATACCGGTGCCGCATGGGCAAAGCATTATTGTGCAGGAGGAGGAATTGCCGCATTTTTATCCGCACCTGCATCGCCATGCCGAAATACAGGTAACCTGGATACAACAGGGCGAGGGTACGCTGCTTGCGGGCAATAGCATGCACGTTTTTGGTAGTGGGGACGTATATGTATTGGGTGCTAACCAGCCACACTTGTTTAAAAGCAGTCCCGAATATTTTGCCGAGGGGAGCGATAAGCAGGTGAGAGCCATCAGTGTTTTTTTTAACCCCAACGGGCAATTGACTGCTCTTTTTGGCCTGCCGGAAATGGCCCTGCTGAAAAGCTTTTTTACCCAATGGCAAAGCGGTTTTAAGATACCTGCAGATGCCGCTGTAGCTTTTTGGGCCATGATACAGAAGATACAATATGCAAATGGAGCCGCGCAGCTGGCTTTGCTGATAGATATGCTGAATGCGATGAGCTTGCTGGAAGGTATAGAACCGTTATCATCCGGGAATTACCCCTACTCCATGACCGACCCCGAAGGTGCCCGCATCGCATCGGTGTACAATTACATTATGCACAACTATAGTAATGCCCTCACGCTGGATGAAGTTGCCCGGCTGGCGCATTTAACGCCCAACGCATTCTGCCGGTATTTTAAGAAGCACACCCGCACCACCTTCATCGCATTCGTAAACAAGGTGAGGGTAAACGAAGCCTGCAAACTGCTGGTAAACGGCAGCCTCAACAACATTGCCGATGTAGCCTACAGCTGCGGTTTTAGCAGCATTACCAATTTCAACTACGTGTTTAAGGCCATTACAGGCAAATCGCCGAGGGAATATATGAGCGGGTACGCGGGTGCGGTAAAAAACTAACTGCAGTTAATTCGGTACGTCGTAATAATAAATGGGCGAGTACACGCCCTCGCTGGTGGTATAGTAGCCTCTGCCATCGGGCGTAAAGCCTATCGCTTCGCCTTGTTTTTCCTGCTTGTACGGCAGTTCGCGTGGGGGGCGCTGCATGGCCTGCCAAACGGCTTCATTAGGGCGGCGCGTCCAATAATATACTTTCTCGTAGCTTTTCAGCAAAATGCGGGTTCCATCTTTAGAAATATCCCCCGCCGTAATCCATTTAAAGGGGCGTATGCCTTTAAAGAACAGCTTGGTGCGAAAGGTCATGGTAACGGTATCGTCGTTGCGGTAGTTGAGAGGCGAGGTGTAAACGCCCACACTGTCGCCACGTTTAGATACGATGTATATCAGCTTCTCCAGCGGGTCTATCATCATGGTTTCGGCATCGCGCGGGCCGCCCGGGTATTGCAGGTTGATAGGAACAGGGACGGTATTGGCCACACTGTCCTTCCCCCAGGATTTTTTCTCTTCTGTGCGGTAAATGGTAATGAATTTCCGTTGGGACGAATTGTCGCCTATGTCGCCAACGTAAACATAGCTTTTGCCTTTTGCGGGGCCGGGGCCAACGTCTATGTCTTCTACATCCAGCGCTCCAAGGTGCTGCTTATGGCCACGGTAATATATGGTGGTGCGCAGCTTGCCATCGGGCGTTATGGCAAAAAAACGGCTGGTATCGCCGCTATCGTTGTGTACGTAATAAATATCGGGGTTAAGGGTTGATGCTGCAATGCCCGACGTTTCGTCCATCACTTTATCCTGCAATCGGCCGGCGGCCTGTTGCTTGCGATCTATAAGGCGATGCTTGGCATAGGCACCCACAAACATCAGTATCACAATGGGTATCAGTACGTTTAATTTCTTGCGTCGGCTCATGTCTTTATAAGCATTAATAACATATAATCGCTTCATATATTATCAACTTCGCACAAAATTAGCTCATTGGTTATCAAAAATAGTAAAATTATGGCAATTAAATGCATAAGGTTGAAGGCTATAGCCTATAAGGACAAAAAAAGCCGCCCTTTTTAGGGGCGGCTCATCTATATTTTTAAATGACGGTTAAGCTACCTTTTCGGTTTTAAGGTCTGCACTCATTTCTATATCGGGCTTGCTTACGTCGGTAATAGCCACCCGGCCACGCTCGCGGCGCAGGATGCGGTTGAATAATGATATCTCCCTATCAAACAAAAACTGGAAGAACAGCTTGGTCCACGAGGTGTGGTAATACAAAGTATCGTAATACTCGGGGGCTGTTTTCTTGATATCCGGGAGCTTGTTCCAGGGGATAGAAGGAAAATCGTGGTGCTCGTTGTGGAAGCCTACGTTAAAGGCCACGGTATTGAGCGGACCGTAATAGCTATAAGTTTCCTGCTCTACACTGTGGGTAAGGTAGTGCTCCTGTATCCAGCGGGCGCCCAGCGGGTGAAGGCCAACCGAGAACGAGAAGCTAAGCAACAGGAACACCAGCGAATGCGCACCCATGAAGTAAACGATAGCGGCTGTAAATACCACCTGTATCAAAAAGTTGGTTACTATCCATCCGTCGAAAGGGTGAATTTCGCGCAGGCGTGATAAACGGAACAGTTGGAACACCGGGAAAAACAATAACCACAAGGCTTTACCGAAGAATGAATTGCTGATGAGCCTTGCTTCCCAACGGTTGGGTAAATCGGCATCCAGTTCGTGCACGCCCTGGAACGAGTGGTGTTTGATATGGTATTTCTCGAAAGAGATAGCGCTTGGCAATATCTGCGGCAAATTGGCAAACATAGATGCAAAGCGGTTGGCGTTGCGGTTTTTGAACAGCAATTGGTGGGTACACTCGTGTATCATCACAAATAAAGCATGATCGGCAAAGGCGCCTAAAAAATAAGCTGCACCAACTACCAGCCACCACGATTGATCGCGCAGGAACCAGGCTAAAACCACCTGGAAAGTTACCAGGCCTATGATTGCGAAGATGGTATTGGGGTTTTTCCCTATTAGTTTCCTAAGCTCCGGAAATTTTTTCAATATCTTTTTTGTACGGATACGATGCGGCTCAGACTCTTCTGAATAAACGAAATCGGTTTTCTTCATATTGGGTTAAAACGATGAAGGTAAGAATAACGTGCCACAAAATCTATTTTATTGTAAATTTTGATGATTTTCATCGGGCGGAATAACCCCGTTATTTCTTTTTAAGTAAATAGTCCCCTCAATTTTAAATCAGTTTTTGTACTTAGTTTTGTGTAATTGTTAATTAAAAACACGGATATGTGGTGGATTTACGCGCTCCTCTCAGCACTGTTTGCGGCACTCACCGCTATATTCGCCAAAATTGGCATCAAGGGCGTAGATACCGATCTGGCTACGGCCATCCGTATCGTGGTTATTTTGCTTATAGCCTGGGCGATTGTTTTGTACAAAGGAGCGGAACACGGCATGGGTAATTTAACCAAAATCAACTGGGTGTTCCTTGTGTTGTCGGGTTGCGCAACCGGTTTATCCTGGATATTTTATTTTAAGGCGTTGCAATTAGGCAAGGTATCGCAGGTTGCCCCGGTAGATAAGTTGAGCGTGGCCATCGCCATCGTGCTATCGGTAATCTTTTTGGGCGAACCGCTCACGCTGAAAAGCTCGGTAGGTGCGGTGCTGATTATCGCGGGCACGCTGGTGTTGATATTTTAGGGAGTATCGGGTAACCAAAAGTTTTTTTTAACACTTAGCGGCTTTGCGCCTTTGCGAGAAATAAATTCTTATAAATGCATGGCGTTACGTGGCCATCCCACATCATCTTATCTGTAACAATTCCGCAACCTTAGCTTAAACTCAGTTTTTATCCAAATTTCTTTGGCAGTTTTGTGGTTCTATGAATATCAGGTTATCCATCAGGACTATATTTTCGGTCCTATTATTAGTTATTATATCTGCAAATAGCTTTGCGCAAGCGGGCAAAGGCAAAATAAACGGTAAAGTTATTGATGCTACTACTAAGCTACCAGTCGATTACGCTACCATCTCGGTTTTCAAGCAAGGTGCCACCAGTCCGTTCAACGGCATCAGCACCGATGCCAAGGGTGCTTTCAGCATCGACAACGTACCCGCCGGCGATTATAAGGTAACCGTAGATTTTTTGGGCTACACCCGCACTACCATAGAGCATGTAATTGTTACCGAGGGCGGCGGCACGCCCGCGCTGGCCAATGTATTGCTGGCACCCGTACAAAATCAGCTGACCGGTGTCACCATCACCGCCAAGGCCCCCATCATAGAAAACCGTATAGATAAAATGGTGTACAACGCCGCTAATGATCTTACGGCCCAGGGTGGCGTAGCGCTGGATGTGCTGAAGAAAGTACCCCAGGTATCGGTAGATATTGATGGTAACGTAGAGCTCCAAGGCAATGCCAATGTGCGTTTCCTCATCAATGGCAAGCCAAGCAGCATTTTCGGGGCCAGCCTTGCCGATGCCTTGCAGGCCATACCGGCCAGCCAGATAAAAAGCATAGAAGTAATTACCAGTCCCGGTGCTAAGTACGACGCTGCGGGTACAGGTGGTATCATCAATATTATTTTGAAGGATAGCAAGGTAAAAGGCATTAACGGCAGCGTTAACCTTGCGGCAGGCACCAGGTTAGAGAACGGCTCATTCAACCTTAATATGCGGAAGAATAACTTTGGCGTAAATGCATTTTTCAGCGGCAACGCGCAGCTGGCCACAACCGGCTTAAACAGCAATAGCCGTACATCTACCGACGCGACATCGGGTACCATTACCAATTTAACGCAAAGCGGCAATAACACGCAACGCCGCAGCGGCTATCAATCGGGCCTTAGTTTTAACTGGAGCATTACACCTAAAGATGAATTGACCGCATCGGTAGGTTTCAATCATTTCGGCAACCATGGCAATGGCTTTAGCAGCCAGGACGAGTTTAAAACTACGACAGCCGGCACGCCGATATACGATTTGTTGAGCAACCGCATATCCGATAGCCGTTTCCATGTAAACGCAACCGACCTTAGCCTGGCCTATAAAAAACAATTTAAAAAGGAAGGGCAGGAACTGGAGATATTGTACAGTACCAGCTATGGTAAAAATACTTTCTCGTACTTTAACGAGCAGGATTATTTAACCGGCGGCTACCCAACATCCGGCTCGCGCAGCAATAACCCGGGTAAGGATAGGGAGACGAACATCTCTATCGATTATGTGCATCCTTTCAGCAAAGCTTTCACGCTGGAAGGCGGTGCTAAGGCCGTGATAGAAAACTTGAAGAACGTTGTTAATACCGATACGCTGCTGAACGACGGTACCTACATAAACAATGCAAACCAAACCTATGGTTTCAATTACAAACGCCAGATATATGCGGGCTACCTTTCGGTAGCTACTTCATTATTTCATGAATTTTTGGATGTAAAAGCAGGCATCAGGGATGAATACACCAACACGACAGCTGATTTCCCCGGCGTGGCGATACCGGGTTACAACACCGTAGTGCCATCCTTAACCTTCTCGCATAAGCTGAGCCCGACATCGTCTGTAAAAGCTAGTTATTCGTATCGCATAGAACGCCCCGACTATGGCGATCTAAACCCATTCTATAACATCAGCGATCCGCATAACATCAGCACCGGCAACCCCAATTTAAAACCCGAGCTGAGCCACGGCATAGAGCTAGGCTACAACAAATCTTTCGATGGTGGTGCCAATATTTATATAGGCAGCTTTTACCGTCATAACATCGATGATATTCAGCAATTCTCAACCCGATACGACAGCCTCGACGTTAACGGCCGCGTGTATCCCGATGTATTGCTGAACCAGCGCAGCAATATCGGCACGCAAACCACCGTAGGTGCCAACCTTTTCGGGTCGGTACCCATAGGCAAATTGAATTTGCGCACCAACATGTTCTTTGCCAGCCGTACCAATATTAATCCGGGCGTATCGAAAGTAACCGGGCTGGCTTACCGCATCAACCTCAATGCCAGTTACCAGTTCCCACATGATTTTATGGCCGAGGCTTTTGCCAACTACAACTCATCGCAAAAGAATTTGCAGGGTACCAGGCCGTATTTTTTCTTTTACAACATTGCCCTGCGCAAGCAATTCATGAACAAAAAGGCAAGCCTTGGCCTGCAGGCCGCTAATCCGTTTACGCATTACGTAACGCAACGGGCTACAACCTTCGGCCCCGGTTTCAACCAGGTAAGCATAAGGCAAGTGCCTTTGCAAAGCTTCGGCATAACGCTCAGCTACAAATTCGGCAAGCTGGAGTTTTCTAAGGATAAAGATAAGGGGCGCGATAAAGAAGACAACAATATGCCGCAGGGCGACGGCGGCAGGTAAGAGAAGCAGCGGTTAATATCGAATGATAAACGACACGAATTACACCAATTAAGGAAAATTAGAGCCAGTCAGTAATTTATAATTGAAGCTAAAAATTCGTGAAATTCGATAACATTCGTGAAAATTCGTATTCACTCAACCCGCCAGGCAAAACGAAAAAAAATAAACGACACGAATTACAYCAATTAAGGCAAATTAGCGCCMRTCAGTAATTTATAATTGAAGCTAAAAATTCGTGAGATTCGATACCATTAGAGGGAATTCGTGTTCACTCAAATCGCGCGCAAAACAGATAAAAATAAACGACACGAATTACACCAATTAAGGCAAATTAGCGCCAATCAGTAATTTATAATTGAAGCTAAAAATTCGTGARATTCGATAGCATTCGAGAAAATTCGTGTTCACTCAAATCGCGCGCAAAACATAGTGCAATTCCTTCCATACTAAAACAAAAACCCTGCAGTTTGTATTATACTATAACAAGCATTATCTGCCATGAATACTGCTGACAAACACTACAAATGCATCAATAGCCGTACCGGGTACGCTATTTTTTACCACTCCTTAAATAAGGCGCTTAGCGCCGACGAATTAAAGGCCGAACTGGAACGCATAAAGGCGCAGGTAGCTATCAAGAACGATATTTACCAGGAAACCCTTTATTGGGAGGAGATAAAGGAAGAAGAATAAAATTGCCGTTTTGAATAAAAAACCCTCTGCCTTGTTGAGGACAGAGGGCCAAAACTCACAACAATTGTTTAACCTTTCGGTCAATTCCTAACTGCAATGTGGGTGATAGATGAATAACAAGGCCGGGAGATAAAAGTTTTTAAAATCGGGCTATTAGGATACTTTTGCCGATGCATGCACCTATATTTGCTGGCAATAAATCACGCTGAACGCGTTATATACCAATCTAAAAAGAAACATTGAATTATGATGAAAAGAACATTCCTGGTTAAGGCGGCCGCAGTTTTCGCGTTTGCCTTATTGATGTGTACCGTTGCCTTTGCGCAAAAAACAGTCCCAAGTCCGCGCGATAGCGTTAGCGCTAAAGTGGCGGGTGCAACCATCAGCATCAATTACGGCAGCCCGTCGGTACGTGGCCGTAAAGTTTTTGGTGAATTGGAGCCATTTGGCAAAGTATGGCGCGCCGGTGCAAACGAGGCTACCGTGTTTACCACCAGCAAAGATATTATGGTAGAAGGCAAGACGTTGCCCGCAGGCACCTACGGGTTTTTCGCCATCCCTACAGAAACCACCTGGACTATCATCTTCAACAAAGTGGCCAAGCAATGGGGTGCCTATAAGTACGATGAAAGCCAGGATGCCCTGCGCGTAACCGTAAAACCGGTAGCGTCGCGCATGAAAGAGCGTTTGGTTTATAAAATCAACGGCAAAGGCTTCTCGCTTAACTGGGATAAGTTATCGGTACCGGTGAGCGTAAAATAATCATTTCGTGATTTTTAATAGCAAGGCCCTCCGCAGTAAACGGGGGCTTTTGTTTTATGCACGATGTTTACCTGCGGCCGCTAAAAGCCATATATTTACCCTGTGGAGATAAAACGATATTTCGCAGAACATCCCTTGCTAAAAAGATGCGCGGTTATTGCTGTGCTTGCCCTGGCCATTTGGCTGCTGATGTTTTTCGCCCGGCATCCGGCGGCGGTAGAAAAATATTATTCACAGGGGCTTTACCCGGCCATATGCTTTGTGCTGCACCCGGTACTCAACCTGTTCCCCTTTAGCTTTGGCGATTTGGCGTACATTGTGGTGGTTGCGTATTTGTTGTACGCAGTGATTAAACTCATCGGGCATTTGATCAGGAAACGTTTCCTGCGCGCGGGGATGCTAGCCCTGGGGCTTGTTATAGGCGTGCAGGTCACTTTATTACTGTTTTACCTTTTTTGGGGTCTTAATTATTTCCGCCCATCGGCAGCAGAAAGGCTTCAGCTTAAAGAAGAGAAATTTACGGTTGCGCAACTGCAAGCGGTTACTACTTTGCTGATAGATAGCGCCAACGCCACCCGCGCCCGCGTAACCGCTGCCGACCTGGCGCAACCCAACGATACCATCTATAAAAATGCAATGGAAGCGGTAAAAAAGCTGGGCACTACATCGGCTAATTTTAAAACATATAGTCCCGATATCAAACCCTCGCTGCTTACGCCGCTGCTCAACTATATCGGCACATCGGGTTATTACAACCCATTTACCACCGAGGCGCAGTTGAACTACCAGCAACCGGCATTTGTGCGGCCGTTCGTCGCCTGTCACGAAATGAGCCACCAAATGGGGTACGGGGCCGAGGACGAGGCAAACTTTGTGGGTTACCTGGCCGCAACCGGCTCGCGCGATAGGTTGCTGCGCTATTCGGCGTACCAGTTGGCCGTGCGCGAGTTTATGTTTAGCCTATACATGGCCGATAGCCTGATGAGCAAACCCCTCAAGAAACGCATATCCCCGCAAGTAAAAGCCGATTTTAAGCAGGAACGCCAATACTGGCAGGCTTACCAGAATAAAGCCAACGTAATCACCGGCATTTTTTATGATAATTTTCTGAGGGCCAACAACCAACCCCAGGGCCTTGATACCTACAACCGTATGGTAACGCTGGTAATGGCGAT
This sequence comes from Mucilaginibacter sp. P1_D10, assembly GCF_056406215.1. Classification (NCBI taxonomy): domain Bacteria; kingdom Pseudomonadati; phylum Bacteroidota; class Sphingobacteriia; order Sphingobacteriales; family Sphingobacteriaceae; genus Mucilaginibacter; species Mucilaginibacter sp. P1_D10. The sequence goes on from NZ_JBFUAP010000010.1 coordinate 191,697, forward strand.
GTATAGGAAGAAGTAGATGTGCAGATGTGCAGATTTCAGATGTGCAGATGTGCAGATTTCAGATTTGAGATTTGAGATTTGAGATTTGAGATTTGAGATTTGAGATTTGAGATTTGAGATTTGAGATTTGAGATTTGCATTATGTTAAGTCATGCAATCCTTTAATCAGGAAAATCAAGGTTCAAAAAATAATCCTGTCTCGTCCTGGAATCGCTAAATCCTGTTAAGAATCATGGTTCAGAAAATAATCCTGTATAATCGCTCAATCCTTAAATCGTGTTAAATCATGGTTCAAAAAAAATCGGTGAAATCAAAATAATCGGAGTAATCGGTGAAATCAACAAAAATCGGTGCAATCAGCGCAAAATAAAAGCGTCCCGTATCTCACCCCGGGACGCTCTGCAACATCATCTCTCAAATAATGTCGATCAACTAAATCTCAGATAACATGTTAGTTTATCCAAGTTCTTTATTTATGCAACCCTGCGGTTGATGAATGGCTCTTTAAATGGCAGCATCTGCGCTGTTTTTCCAACGAAAAAACAGTCATAATTCAGCTTCTACGGATAGATAACTGTCAAATATACAAATAAACGACATTGCAGAACATATATTGTCTTCCTCTTATTATAAAAAGACGAAGTTTTACATATAAATGTTACACTATTCTTAAATATTATTTGCTTTTGCTGCAAAAACAGCATCGAACACAAATGCTGCAAATTATAATGCCAATATACAAATTATAGGCATAGTGTAAAAAACTTTTTAAAGTATTTTTTTTACGATACACTATGCCGAATGTTATCGCCAATAATGACTTTTTTTTATAGCTGTTTTTGGCGTATTGATGATTTGTTTGACGGTGGCATATGATAAATGTTTTTAAAGTGTTCATTTGACACATTGTTCGCCTCCTTTTTGGCGGGGTTAACAACAGTAGGCCACATTATGGCAATTATTATTAAATTGGCAATAGTTTAGCCCCCGGTAGCGGGCTATAAGCCATACAGCTGATATGTCGTTTATGAAGAAGCTTTTAATATTCGTCCTTTTTGCGTTGCCGCTGCAAATGCTGGCGCAAACATATACGCCTGCAGAGATTGCCCGCTACAAGCAGCAGGCGCAATCGGTAACCATCATCCGCGATAATTATGGTACGCCGCATATCTATTCAAAAACGGATGCGGGCGTAGTATTTGGGTTGATGTACACGCAGGGCGAGGAAAACTTCAAGGGGATAGAACGCAACTACCTGTACCAAATGGGCCGCCAAAGTGAGGCCGACGGTGCTGCCCCGCTTTATACCGATGTGCAGCTGCAACTGATAGCCGATAGCGCCGACGCCATAAATGATTATAGAAACAGCAGCCCCTCATTCAGGAAACTGCTGGATGCCTTTGCTGATGGGCTCAACTATTACCTGTATAAACACCCGGAAGTGAAACCGGTGGTGTTCAAAAAATTCAAGCCCTGGTACGCTTTGATGTTTACCGATGGCAGCGTAGCCGCAACCGAGACGGGTGACATCACCGCTAAAGAAACAGAAGCTTTTTATAGCGATGCCGCGAACAGGGTGGGTGCGCTGTACAACCCGCAAAGCATCATCAACATGAAGCAGGAACGCGAGACAGGCTCCAACGGCTTTGCCATTTCGCCATCGCGCACGGCAAGCGGGCATGCCATGTTGTACATTAACCCGCACGTGCCTTTTTACTTCCGCAGCGAGGTAGGGCTGCAAAGCGATGAGGGTTTGCATGCCTACGGCGTAGTTACGTGGGGCCAGTTTTTTATATACCAGGGCTTTAACGCGCATTGTGGTTGGATGCATACCAGCAGCTATGCGGACGTTGGCGACATGTATGCCGAAACCGTAGTGAAAAAAGACGGCAAATGGTTTTACCAATACGATGGTAAACTACGCCCCGTAACCGAAAAGAAATTGAAGCTTTTGGTAAAAAAAGGCGATACGCTGGCGGCTACCGATATTACCGCGTACTATACTCATCATGGCCCCGTGCTGGCTGCCCGCAACGGCAAATGGCTGGCGCTGAAACACTATAACCGATCTTACAAAGCCCTGCTCGAATCGTGGCTGATTACCAAGGCAAATAACCTGGCCGGGTACCGCAAGGCAATGGGCCTGCTGGCCAATACCAGCAACAACACCGTTTATGCCGACGATAAAGGCAACACCGCCTTTTGGTACGGCAATTTTATGCCCAAACGCGATCCGGCATTCAACTGGGAGATACCCGTAGACGGTGCAACGCCCGCCACCGAATGGAAAGGGCTTTGCAATATAGACGAGCTGGTGCATGTGTACAACCCAACTGCCGGGTACATTCAAAACTGCAATTCATCGGTTTTTACGTCGGCAGGCGTTGCTAGTCCCGCCAGGGCCAAATATCCCCTTTACATGGCGCCCGACGATGAAAATTACCGGGGCATAACCGCCGTAATTGTTTTGAAGGATGCCAAAAACCTTACGCTGGATGGCTTAATTGCCAAAGGGTACGATCATTACCTTGCCGCTTTTGACGATTTGCTGCCCAACCTGTTCGCGGCATACGATGCCGCACCCGACAACCTGAAAGCCCAATTGGCCCAACCTATTATTATACTGAAATTCTGGGATAAGCGTAGCGCAGCAACCTCGGTAGCTACCACGCTGGCTGTAGAATGGGGCACGCAGGTGTTCCGCGCCATGCCTCCGCCCGAGCCGGGCGAAACGAGCTACATCGTAAAAAGGATGCGCAGCCTGCTGCAATCGCTGCCAGCCGCCCGCCAACTGGAAATGTTTAGTACCGCGCTAAATAGCTTGCAGTCCCGTTATGGCAGTTGGAAGGTGCAATGGGGTGATATCAACCGGTACCAGCGCCCTGCGGATGGCCTTACCTTTAGCGATGCCTTGCCCAGCCTGCCGGTGGGGCAAACGTCGTCTAATTTTGGGCAGCTTCCTTCCTTCGTGAGCCGTATAATGCCGGGTACACAAAAACGTTACGGCTACTCGGGTAATAGCTTTATAGCTGCCGTTGAGTTCGGCCCCACCCTAAAAGCAAAGTCCATCATTACCGGCGGGCATTCTTTCGATGCCGCATCGCCAAACTTTACCGATCAGGCGCAGGGTTATATCGATGGGAAGTTTAAAGATGTGCTGTTTTACAAAGGCGATGTGCTGCGGCATGCGGTTAACACGTACCACCCTTAAAAGGCATTTACAAACTCATTTAAAATGAATTATATTTGTTGGGAGGAAAAGAAATGAAAAAATACCTGTTGCTCATGCTATTGTTTTGCCTGCAGGTTAGTGCCCGCGCGCAAAGCATCACTTTTGCTGATCTTACCAACCTGGCTAACCTGAGCGACGGGCAGGCGCATACCTATTTAACGCTTGGCCGGGTGTTTAAGCACCAGTATATTGAAGAAGTGGATGGTAAGAAGATAGAGCACTTCCGGTCGATAAACCCAAAGGCGAGCGAGCAAACCATCGTTATAGGTGTAAACAAAGTTTTGCCCAATACGGCGGTGTTGCATACCGTTACCTATACCTCGCGCAATCCGCAGCACATCCTCAATATGGTTGCTCAGGCGCGGCGGACCAGGCTGGTTATGCAGTTTCAGGGGGCGGATAGCTATAATAATATTTACGTATTCGATAACGATTTTTACCGCGTTTCGATGTACATCAGTACCACCGAAAACAAAGGCTCGGTGCGGATAGACCAGAAAGAATACGTAGCGTATTGATATGGTGCCTGCCTTATTTGTTGCCTAACAATGATGGCTCGAAAATAGCTTTATCGGTAGGTAAATTGGGTACTATATCATGATATGTTTCTGTTTGCAGCAGCTTGTCGTTGATGTAGAACTTACAGAAGGTTTCGCTCCACGTGCCGCCTTTTAGCTGTACATGTTGCTCAAATGTGGCCTCTTCCTTGCCGTTGGCATCGTATTTAAAATATCGTACTGCCACCAGTTTATCCTTGTCTATCCAAAGCTGGGTTACTTTTTCGCCATCCTTATCGGCCCCTATCACGTAAACGGGCTTGCCGTTGTAAGTGTCTTCATGAAATTTGGACAGGTCGAACTTCAGCTCGGCAAAATGGGCCAGCACCTGCTCGAAGGGCTTGAAGTACATCCCGCCTAAAAAGAAGATCAATTCGTTTTCGCCTTTGCCCGCCCGTACCACTTTATTGGCACGGAACACGTACGATGAATCGCCCCGGTAAATAACACCGTTGCCCGTTTTGTCGCCAAAGTCTATCCGCAGCAAATCCGGATAAACGATGTGCTCGTACCAGGTATCGGTACGCAGCAGGCTATCGTTTCGGTAACGCTGGGTGGTTTGATTAAATGTAAGCGAGGTATGCCATTTGCCGTGGTATTTGGCATACATCTTCTCTAGCACGGCGGTGCTGCTTAGCTTAGGGCCCGATAGGGCGGATAAGGATATGAGGGCGGAGAAAAGCAAGGCTTTCATATGATAATGGTATAAATGGTATTAATTACTTCCCGGTTTTGTAGCGGCCCCGATTAGGTTTACATCCACCAGTTCAAGCGAGGTTACCATGTGCTGCACAGTTTGTTTATATTTTTTAAAGTGGGGCGTTTCTATGTGCAATTTGTATGCAGCCGTATCGGCGTATATCTCCAATATGGTGATGTGTGCGGGGTTGGTTTTATCGGCAACAGCGTAATACGTCAGCACACCCGGCTCAAGCTTTACGGCTGTAGTCATCTGCTCTTTTAAAGCGGCGTTATATTGCGTTAATTGCGCGGGGTCTACCTGTATCTTTGCCAGCCTCACCATTTGCTCTTTTTGCTGTGCCATTGTTTTTTGGCTAAAAATAAGCATGAATATACACATGCAGAAAATTAGAAGCGGCCGCTCCGGGAGATTTAATTTCATATTAGTAGTGTTAAGTTAACGTGCGTTATACTTGGTCTGCTTCAGGTTATAAACGATTTGGTCAATCAAATTTATAATTGCTGAAAGTTTTTGCTATGCGCCGGCTTTGTAAATAATTAAATAACCCGTTAAATGGTAAAAATCCTGAACCTTTGCCCAGTGATGTAATGTTAATAAACGCTTCGTCATTGTCAAACAAGCAAGTTATCAGGTAAATAGAGCCCGCTATTTTGGGTTCTTGCTTATACCTCATCATATCATTGGTAGCACTTAATCTCGTTAGCCGCTTATATTTTGCGTTTAAAATATCATTTAAAGCTTTTTTGTTACGCCCCTTGCCTCTACCGGTCAGCTTAACGGTCAATGAACAAAAAAGAACGTCTGCTATAATCCAGATGGTTAACAAGCCGTTAAAGAGTTTAATTATCAACGAAGGAACATTTGTATGTTCAAATAGTGCGTGAGCTAAAATGAAACAAACACCATACAACAATGTACCAATAAAGAAATACCCCATATAATCAAGTACTAACTTGAAAGTCAGCTTATATATAAGCCGCCGCTTCCTGACACTTTTTTCAATATTTAATGGATGGAAAAGATCCATTGTCGCTTACGCCGATAATTCCTCATACGCCGCCGACAAACTGCGCTGTATACCATCACCCTGCCAAAGCGTTACGCCGGGGATAGCTTTTGCAGCTAATATTTCCTCCTTGGTTTTGCCGGCTTTTATGCTGCTTTCTACAAAAGCCACCAGTTTCTCCAGGTAATCCTGCATCTGCTTTACATCCTCTACCGTGCCGGTAACTTTTAATGGCTCGAAGGCATGGCCGAAAACGTATTGCGTGTTTTTATCGAAGTGCCTGGTGGCAGCTTCCAGGGCGATTGGCCAATGTTTGCACGATGCGCCTGCGCCGCGGTCGATAAACGGGTGCATTTTGTTGAACACCAAATCGCCGGTATGCACGATGTTGGCATGCTCAAAGTGGATAAAGGCATCGCCATTGGTATGGCCCGCGCCAAAGTAATGCCCGCTGATGATCTCGTCGCCAACCTTTACTTTCCATTTGTCGGTAAAAGTGGTATCGGGGTATAGCTGCTGGTCTTCTTTTTTCTGTTTTACTGCCGATGCTTTCTGGTTTACAAGCGAATTGGCGTGCGCGGCCACATTTTTGGCTATGCCTTTAAAAGCGATGTTGCCGCTGGTATGGTCGCCGTGGTGGTGGGTGTTGATGAGCCACTGGAAAGGCTTATCGCTTTTCTTCTGTAGTTCGGCAATCAGGTGCGGCGCGGTGTTAGGGAACTGCGCGTCAACCACCACGATGCCTTCTTTATTTACCATCCAGGCGATAGTACCGCCCTGTTCGATAAAAATCCCCACGTTGTTGCGTAAGGGAATAATTTGGAAGATAGGGTCTGCAAGTTTGCAGGCAAACCCGCGGCTACCCAAAAACGATAATGCGCCTGCGGCTATAGCTGTATTTCTTAAGAATTGTCTGCGTTGCATGTATTTTAAATGTGTTTATTAAGATAATTATATTCATCTGCCAAGGCTCACTTCTTTTTTATTTCAGAAGCTAACAGGTCAAAATTCCACGCATATCCAGTTTTCATCATATCTTTGAAATCTATTTTATAATCTTGGTTTATATGGGTTAAAGAACCTGAAACCAAAAGCGTATCTCCATTATTGACAGATTTTATTAAATCAATGAACTTCTTATCCTTTGGTGATTTAGGTGTTGTGTATGTTAAAAAGATCACATCTCCTTGAGGTAAATTGACACTATCTAAAGACGGGTTTATCTTATCATACATTCTTATAACTGAATACATTTTGAGATTATAAATGGGTTTTGATAAATCCATACGAAGAGGTGCTGTTGAATTTGCATCACCTACATAGTCTGAAACTTCATTAACTAATACGACCCAATCCTTTATTTCTTTTAAGCTGTCGAGGGCATACTTTTTAAATTCTTCATATCTCAAGTCCGCTTTTGCACTGTTATTAGTAGTTTGATAGTCATTTGATAATGAATCAACCATATGATTAAAATATAATTGGCTTTTAGGTCTATCATCAGATACCGACACCGCTTTATTTTTTAATGATTGATTACATGATAGAATCACTGGAAATATGGCGAAAAGGAATAAGGTTTTTCTCATGTTAAATTAGTAAATAGTAGTATATTATTTATAAATGTAACGTTTTTAAAATCCCAAACCGATAGTCCTATAATATGCCCCATTGATTAATACTGATGAAACGCCTGCGACACAAACTCCAGCACGCTGGGTAACGATGCGCGCCAGTAGGTCCAGTTATGGGCACCATCGCGGATGCGGTACTCATGCGGGATATCTTTCTTACGCATCAGGTTATGCACCAGGCCGTTGCCCTCGTACAAAAAGTCGTCGTCGCCGCAATCAATATACCAGCGCACGGCTTTTTTGTTGGCATCCGAAAGGGCGTTCATCAAAGGCATTACACTATATTTATTGTAAAAGTTGCTTATGGTGCTATCGGCCAGGGTTACGCCGGGGTTCATCCGGGCTATGCCGGCTTTGGCCTCATCCAGGCTCAGGAAGCCCGTGGCCGCGCTTAGCGGACAAGCCGAAGAGAACAACTCGGGATGGTGCAACGCGTAAACAAAGCTACCACCGCCCCCCATGCTGAGGCCGGCAATGGCGCGGTAACGTTTCTCGGCCTTTACGCGGTATTTTTTCTCTATGTAGGGCATCAGTTCGGTAAAAAAGAAATCCTCGTAGTTCCAGTCGCCCTTAATGTCGTTGAAATAGCCTCGGCGGCCGGTGTTGGCATCGGGCATTACGATGATCATCGCGGTAGCGCTACCGTCGCGGGTGGCTTTGTCGGCAATGTTCTGCACCTCGCCGAACTGCACCCAGCCGGTTTGGTCGTCGCCCGCGCCATGCAGCAGGTACAGGATAGGGTAGCTGCGGCCGCTGGTTTCGTAATCTGGCGGCAGGTAAATGGCAAACTTGCGTTCGCTCTTGAGTATTTTGCTGTTTACGGTAAGGTTATCGAACACTTTACTGCCCTGGGCAAACAACAAAGCAGGGCAAAGCACGAGCAGTACGGACAAGATTTTTTTCATCAGCGGTAAGTTTTGATAATTTGGTTTCCGGTGCAACCGGGGTTTGTTGCAGGCAGATAAATTTAGGATTAAAAGTTGAGAATTAATTACCTTTTATACGCTGGATAATTTTCTTGAAAAACGAACCTTCGGGTTTTGTTAGCCGTAGTTGATGGCGTTGCCTTCGGCCCAGGCTATACGTTCCAACTCCTCGCCCTTCCACCCGCGCCATCCCTCCCGCGGCTGTGGGGTTTCCACTTCTATCCTTAACGCGGAGCTTCTTTATCTGTCAAATTAAGGGGCCGAAATTTGACGTTATCGTCCGGGGTTAAAAAGCGCAAAAAATACTCGCAAAGCGCACCATTAAAATAAGAAAAACGACCCTTTTTTAAGTCATTATGGCAAAAACGCGGAGATTTTAGAAAGTGATTTTTCTCCATTTGCCTGTATCACTTGTAAATACGTCCCCGTAATGTAATTAACTAATCAGGTGAAAATATAAAAACTGATCTTATGAAACGCATCGCTCCGCTGCTATTTGGCTTATTGATGATTGGCTTCGTTTCCTGCAATAAAAACGATGGTATTGACCCTGGTGAGGGTAAGAGCCTGGTGCTTACCCCCGCCGAACAACAAAAAGCAGCAGCGGATAATGCGTTTACAATCAAGCTGTTCAAAGAAATATCAGCATCCGAGGGTACCGACAAAAACTTGTTCCTGTCGCCCCTAAGCGTAAGCTTCGCCGTGGGGATGACGGCCAACGGCGCCCGCAACGAAACCTTGGATGCTATCAATAATACCATGAACTTCACCAGCTTTACGCAGCCTGTTGTAAACAGCTACTACAATAAACTGATGACGGAACTGCCTGGTCTTGAGCCAAATACGCAACTAAAAATTGCCAACTCCATCTGGTACCGCCAGGGGCTTGAAGTACTACAACCGTTTATTGATGTAAATACCAGCAGCTACCAGGCCAAAGTTCAGGCCTTGGATTTTGCCAGTCCCGATGCCAAAAACACCATCAACAGTTGGGTAAGCGATAAAACCAATGGCAAGATACCCCGTATTGTAGATGCCATTAACAGTGAATCGCAGATGTTCCTGATCAACGCCATCTATTTCAAAAGCGTATGGAAAACCAAATTCGATGCCGCTGAAACCAAAAAACGGAGCTTTAACCTGGCAGGCAGCGGTAGTGTACAGGCCGATTTTATGGCCGGTAAGATAGATTACAACAACAATATCGTTACCGAGGGCGGCAAAACCACTATCATCGCCGAATTCCCCTATGCGCACGACAGGTTCAGCATGGTAGCCATTTTGCCCGATGCAAGCGTATCTGCGAAAGACTTGATAGCCAGTATAGATGCTGCCAAATGGAACAGTTGGATGTCCGGGTTGGGCGCACAGCAAAGCCAGGTGTACTTCCCTAAGTTTAAATTCTCCTACGGCAAATCGTTAAAAGACCCATTGATAAGCCTGGGCATGGGCCGCGCCTTTAGCGATATGGCCGACTTTACTGGCATCCGCGCTGCGGGCGGCCTCACTATAACCGATGTTAAGCACAAAGCATTCGTAGATGTGAATGAGCAGGGCACCGAAGCCGCCGCTGTAACATCGGTAGAAATCGGACTTACTTCGGCAGGCCCTATATCGGTACTGGAATTCAACCGGCCCTTCATCTTCGTTATTCGCGAGATGAAAACCGGGTTGGTACTGTTCGCCGGAGTAGTGAATAACCCGCTGCTGGGCGGAGAGTAAAGGAGAGAGAAATATCGAACACCGAATGCCCAACGCCGAATAATGAAGTAGATGGGTCTTCTTACTTCATTATTCTACATTCTGCATTCAAAATTCGGTGTTCAAATATCTACACTACAACCCCACCCATCAATGGGTCGGTAAAGCTGTGGTTGCCGGTTTCTACACGGCCGGCGTAGCGTTTCTCGAAGTTGGCATTCCCTTTAACCCTTATGGTAAAATCGTACCAGCAATGGCTTTTCTGCAGGTTTAGCACCAGTGGTGTAAACCTTGCGGCGTTGTAAACGGTGCGGGTAAGGGGGGCGCTTTTGTAGGCGTTGTCAATCACTTCTACCAGCAACGGCGTTGCACTGCCCGAACTGAAACCTATCTGGATGTTGCCCGTAAGCTTTTTGCCTGCGGCATCCTGTTGGTATTGCACGTCGGCAGTCAGGTCCGGGTCTTGGGCGTCGCCCTTAAATTCGCGGTAGAAACCGTTGGGGCCGTATACGCGTAGGTGGTACAGGCTGTTTTCGAAATCGCTAAGCTTCCACTCGTCGCTCAGGCTGTCGCCGGAGGTAAGGGCGTAGCTCCAGGTGCGGGCGGCTTCCATTTGGCCAGGGTTGTAAAAACCTGCATGCTTACCCGGCGCGTACACATTAAAAGGCGCACCAAGCGCTTGTTTGCCAAATGCCTTGTTTGATGCGTCGAATTTGATAAGGAACGATTTCTTGTCTTCACTCAATACGCCATCGGCATATAGTTCATAAGGCAGCGCGTTGGAATGCTTGATGCCCGGTTCCTGCTTTGGCATCAGCGGCGATGCGTGGCGGTTGGTTTTGATGAGCTTGATGTCGGTTTCGTTCAGTTTCTTGAAAGTCGGTAGTTTTTTGAACTTGGCCTTGTGGATGCCTTCCACATATTTATCCTTATCTAAAAACACAGGGTTGGCTATATGTTCGCCATGGTAGGGGCGGAATACGGTGGTCAGGTCGCCGCAAACGGTGCGCCGCCAATCGCTGATATTGTGTTCGGTAATGGTTTTGCCGGTTTTGTGCGTCAGGAATTTCTCCAGGAACATCAGGCAGGAGGTATGGTCGAACACTTCTGAATTTACCCAGCCGCCGCGGCTCCAGGGTGACGCGATAACCATTGGCACCCTAAAGCCCAGGCCTATGGCGCTTTCGCGATCGTAATGGGTAGGGAAATCCTTGCGTTCCTGCTCCTGCTGCAGGGTTACGAATTCTACACGGGTGTCAATGCCTTTAGACACTTTGCCCGTACCCTCTTTGTGCGAGTGGGGGGCCACGAAAGGCGGCACGTGGTCGAAGTAGCCGTCGTTCTCGTCGTAATTCAATACAAAAATGGTTTTCTTCCAAACCTCGGGGTTTTGTGTGAGGATATCCAATACTTCGGATACGTACCAGGAGCCGTACCATGGCGCGCCGGGGTGGTCCGAGAAATTCTCGGGTGCCACCAGCCAGGATACCGTCGGCAGCTTGCCGGTTTTTACATCCTGCCTAAACTGGTGCAGCACATCGCTTTTTGGCACCTGCATTTCGCGTTTAGTGCCGTTATCGTCGTATTTCAGTGTTGTTAGGTCGTGGTAATGCGGGTCGGTACGGTTGGTATCGAAACCCTTAAGGTGTATGTTCTTCTGCTTTTGCGAAAGCTTGTCGAAAGCACCCGGCTCCAATAGTTGCGGGTTATTTTTGATATCGGCCAGTTGCTCCTGCATCCAATGCAATTCCTCCTTAAGTCGCTTAAGCTTTACATCGCCTGCAGGCAGGGCGTTTATCTTGACCTCGGTCTCCGTGATTTTGCCGGGCAGTATTTCCAGCATTTTCTTGCGGAAGACGGTGTGCTTATCGTGCAGTTTTACATTGTATTGCTCAAAAAACTCCAGCGGGTTATCGGTAAAGTTTGATAGCCAGGGGTCCTGCTCGCCCTCGAAACCAAGGGGTATGCTCAATTCGTTTTGGTAGCATTTCCAGCTGATGCCGGCATCTTCCAACCGCTCGGGGAAGGTGGTCCAGTTGAGGGTGCCGAAATCCGCATCCTCGTTCCAAACCCGTGGTCGTGATGATTCTTTTTGTTCTTCACGTATGGTACCCGACCAAAAGAACAACCTGTTTGGCGTAGTGCCTGTAAGCGAGGAACAGAAGTTTTGGTCGCAAACGGTAAAAGCATCGGCCAGCGCATAGTTAAAAGGCAGGTCGGCCCGGGTATGGTAGCCCAGGGTAAGGGGCATATCGCGGTACTCGGGATTGCCCGATTTCTTCTCCATCAGCCACTGGTCGAATTTGCCATCGTTGCGGGCATTTACCTGGTTGGTCCAGCTGTGCGGCAGTGAGTTCATCCAGGTAGCTTTGGTGTTTTTTATATCGAGGTGGAAAGGCGCAAAGGTTTCGCCCTTTTCGTTGGTTTGCAGCCAAACGGGGTTTTTATTGGGAAGGTCGATAGCCCGCGGGTCGTTATATCCGCGTACCCCTTTAAGCGTACCGAAGCAATGGTCGAACGAGCGGTTCTCCTGCATCAGGAAAACAACGTGCTCTGCATCGCGCCAGGTGCTACCAGCCGCCGGGTTTATAGCCAGGGCTTTTTGGATGGATGCGGGCAAAACGCTGCTAAGGCTTGCTGCGCCGGTAAGCATGGCTGCCTTTTTAAGGAAATCTCTGCGGGAATCTAACATGAGGTAAATATAGTTATCGTTCAATTTGTCTGAACTCGAATTTTATGGAATTAATGAATGGACAGAATTTAAGCCATAGACAACCAATTGCTATAAATTCCGGCAATCCGTTTAATCCCGGTTCAGACAATATCCCGCAAGGTTATGATTACACTGTTAACTGTAAATAATATAAATGTGAAAGTTACGGTTAAGCATAAAAATTGCTAATTTTCGGCTCGATAAATCTATATACATTATTATGCGGAAACTTACCCTCATTTGCCTGCTGTTTTTAACGGCTATCTTAAATACCCGTGCGCAAAGCCCATATGCGCCCACTGCCGATAACCTCGCCGCCCGGAAGAAATTCCAGGAGCTGAAGTTCGGCCTGTTTATCCACTGGGGTCTCTACAGCATTTTGGGCGATGGCGAATGGGTGATGCATGAAAAAAAGATACCTTATGATAGCTATAAACGCCTCGCCGGTTTTTTTAACCCACAGGAATTTAATGCAAAGGAATGGGTGGCCTTTGCCAAAAAAGCGGGCATGAAGTATATCACCGTTACCTCGCGCCATCATGATGGGTTCAGCATGTTCGGCACCAAAATGTCGCCTTACAACATTGTGGATGCTACCCCATACCGTAAAGACCCTTTGATGGAACTGGCCAAAGAATGCGAAAAGGAAGGCATCGAACTGCATTTTTATTATTCGCTGCTGGATTGGGGCCGACCTGATTATGCTTTCGGTAGCCCGATTGTTGATGGCAAACCCGTGAAAGGCGATTGGGATAGCTACATCAAATTCATGAAAGACCAGCTTACCGAACTCATCACAAAATACCCGGCAGTAAAAGGAATCTGGTTCGACGGGCATTGGGAGCGGAAGAACGTAAACTGGCATTACGACGAAATATACGGCCTGATACACAAACTAAACCCTGCGATACTGGTTGGCAATAACCACCATATGGAGCCAATAGGCGGCGAGGATTTCCAGATGTTTGAGAAGGACCTGCCCGGCGCTAATACCACAGGTTTCAGCGGCGGCTCTAAAATTGGCAACCTGCCCCTGGAGACCTGCGAAACCATCAATAACAGCTGGGGCTTCAACATCAACGACAGGAGCTTTAAATCATCTAAACAGATTATCCATTACCTGGTAAACGCCGCCGGTCGCGATGCCAACTTTTTGCTCAACATCGGCCCAATGCCAAACGGTAAAATACAATCGGAATTTACCGACACGCTGGCCATAGTAGGTAATTGGCTGCAAAAGAATGGTGAGAGTATTTACAACACAAGGGGTAATGCCATACCGCCGCAACCATGGGGCGTTGCAACCATTAGTGGTAAAACGATGTATGCGCACGTAACCACTGCACCAAAAGAACCGTATGTTTTTATTCCGCAGTTGAAAGAAAAAGTGAATAAGGTTGTGTTGCTAAGCAGCGGTGCAGCCCTCAAATTTAAGCAACAACCCGAAGGCGTATTTATCTACACTAATGGCGTTGCCATCGACCCGGTGGATATGATCGTGAAATTGACGGTGAACTAAATACACCCCAATTCTAAGAATTTTTCGCTTCACAAGAGGGCTTTAACAATGGCAAAAAACCTCAATAAAGTGTTCACGCGGCGCAATGTGAACACCGTGAACGCTTTTAATGCATTGATAATCAATTTATTGAAAATATTGCGATGGTGACAAAATTGTGTCACCACTAGTTTGCTGGTGCATGCTATTTTTGAGGATTACGCAGCAAAGATTTGTCAACTTTTTGAAAGTTGACAAATCTAAACCGTCGTTTCGTCTACGCTGCCTCTTCCACTTCAATCGGCACGAACTCTTCATCCGCGCTTGGGCCATAGCTGCCGGGGATGGGGATATCCAGCAAGCGAAGGTAAACGCCCAGCTGTGCGCGGTGGTGGATGATTTGCGAAATAGTGAGGCGTATCACCTCCCATTTTTTCTCGCGGCTGTAAATTTCCCGGCCGTTTCGCAGCGTCCAGGTATCGTTCATCAGCCACTCTTTGTCGGCCACCAATGCTTCTAACCCGGCTACGAATGATTTTTCGAACAGGGCCATCAAATCTTCGGTATTGTTAATGATGGTTGGGTCGTAAGGTGCAGCGGCAAAATCCAGCTCTTCGGTAGATAGCACCATAGGTATCCAGGTAGGCAGCTCGGCAATATGCGTGGCAAGGCTGCGGATATTCATGCTTTTTGGATGCGGCTTCCAATCGTATTTATCGTTTGGTATGCGCTCCAGCATTTTGCGGGTGGTTGCCACTTCAGAGTTTAATTGTTCCAGGAAAAATTCGATGGTTGTCATAGCTTGTTGTTTTTGTTTTGTAATTCAAAGAAACGGCGGGGTAATGACAGCCCTATGTCAGTAGGAAAAAAAGAATTGATAAAATAAAAAGGCCGCGCAATTTGTGTGCGCGGCCTTGGGGAATTAGTATTAACTGATATAAAGAACGAAACAAATAAGAATCATTAATTCGGATTCTTTATCGGCGCGCTACCTGCTGCCGGCGGGTTTAATTCAAACTCATCAGCCGGAACGTCCCAATAGTCAAGGAAGTTATAGTTGATGGTTGCATGCGTGTTTAATACACCAGAAGATGTAAGCACTACAGCATTTGTGCGGCCGCCACCTTTAGATATATCATAAATCACCCCCCAGCGCCTTGCGTCGTAAAATGCGGTCCCCCTGAATAAAAGCGCAAGGCGTCGTTCTTTACGAAGTTCTTCTTGTGCTGCTGCCAGGTTTAAACCAGTGCCGGATACCGCTGCAAGCCCCGCGCCCTGGTAAATACGCACCGCATCAACACTTGCTAAGCCTAAATCAATTTGGCCGGTGTTAATAAGCGCTTCTGCTTTCATCAGTTCATTCTCTTCGTAGCTGCCTGCCATATACACTTCCTGATTGCCCGGAGTTTTGTCGGCAATTGTGAACGCGTTGTTAACCGGAATTGGGGTAAATTTGGCATCATTCAATTGCCACCTTGTACTAAAAGTAAAGCCACCTACCTGATTATAGAAAGGCGTTCCCTGTAAAAAATTCTTGCTTTTACGCAAATCGTCTGGCTTAATGTCTTGCACTAAACGTTCGCTGATGGTAAAGCTGGTTGATGTTTTATCACCCGCGGTGTTAGCAGCTACTGAGCCGCCACCGGAAGAAAAGACATAATTATTGGCGGCTGTAAAGCCTGCAAAAACATTATCGCCCGCCTGGATCCCAGCGTTGGTTAAAGTTAAAATAGTTTGCCAGTTGGCGGCTGTCATGGCCGATGTACGGGTATTGGCCAATAAATTACGCGCCATTAGCGTATTTATACTGCGCACAAACATATCCGTTGTAGGCACCTGCGCATTACCCACCTGGAAGAACGAAGGAATCAGTTTACCCATCAGTTCGGTATAAGTTGCGGTATTGGATATGCCTTTTAAAAGCGTCATAGCCTGCGTAAGGTTTTTGTTTGATTCGGCGATGAGCGCAGCGCTGGTAACATAGTTGCCGTTTGTTACACTTACGCCATCGTTTATCAGCCCGGCGTAATAAACAGAACCTAACCTGGCGTAGGCAAGGCCTTTCCACCAGTATGCCCATGCCTTGTACGTAGCTTGTTTAGTTGCTGCGTCGCCACCTAAGCTAATATTGTCGGTTAAAGCCAGTATCTGGTTACAGGCATTGTTTAATCCGTACATGCTTTGCCATTCGTAATAGAACATGTTGGTACCCTGTTTATCACGGGAGTTGTTGAGCCTTAAGTTGGCAATTTGTGGCTGTGGGTTAGTAACCTTACTGCCGTCGTCTAGTATGGCATAATCGGGCATATTAACCAAGTTTACATTTTGGTTGGATGCTTGCGCAGATACATCGTCTGCCAATAATTCGTGGTACCCGTAGCACAATGAAAAGAAACTGTCTCCCAGCCACCCGTTGCCGTTTACAAAGCCGTTGATGTAAACACTGCCCGATGCAAGTGAAGTTAGTCCGGATTCTGTTTTTGCTTGTTCCAATGTTGGCGAATTTGGATTTTTTACGTCCAATTCTTTCTTACATGACGAAGAGAAGACTACCCCGGCCATGATCATTGATGTTACTATGTATTTATATTTTTTCATTTTATTTTCAATTAAGATCAATTAAAATCCAAGATTTAAGCCAATTTGATACGTTTTGCTGTTGGGAGTCGAATCATGGTCTACGCCCCTGTCAAACGGTGAATTAGATGCTCCCGAGCTAATTTCCGGATCAAAGCCGGTGTACTTAGTAACTGTAATTAAGTTACGGCCGGTAAAGGTAAGCAAGGCCCTTTTAAACACCTTGCGGCTGATCAGGCTGGAGAAATCATACCCAAGGGTAATGTTCCTCAATCGTAAAAACGAAGAACCCTCGTAGAAATAATCTTTGGTGCCATTTCTTGCGCCGTTTCTTCCACCAATAATATCAGCATATGCGCTTCTATAGTACGCGGTGTAAGCACCGGAAGTGCCCCCTATATTAACCGGCACATCGTAGTCGCCGCTTATGCCGTCCCTATATTGCCATTCTTTGGTTTGGTTATATAAATGGCTACCGTAAACCCAGTCAAATTGGAAGCCTAATGATAATGATTTGTAAGTTAAGGCGTTAATGAATGACATGTTGAACTTAGGGTTTGGATCGCCAAGTGGGGTTGCCTCATTGGCAAACTGGATTCCCTTATTGGCAATATTTACTACCCTGCCATTTACGATAGTGTATTTGTCATAATCGGCCGGCAATATGTAAGGTACACCTGCGCTGTTAGTTTCACTTAAGCTGGTTAAAGCCTTGTTACCAAAGATCTGGCCAATTTTTTGCCCGGCTACTAAGGATAACTGCGTGCTACCGGCAGCGGTACTTAGAATAATTGGCTTACCGCCTGTGCTGGTGATTGTGGTGGTTTGGTGGCTAAAGTTGGCGGTAAAGTGCCAACTGAAATCCCTGCTTTTTAAAATCCCAAGATTTAACGATGCCTGCACACCGTTCGACGCCAAGCCGATAGCATTTGTTTTAATTTGAGTACCACCTGTTGATGGCGCAGTATTAACGTTGTAAATAACATTAGAAGCTTTACGGTTCCAGTAAGTGCCGCTCAGGCTTATATCATTAAACCAGTTGCCGGATGCACCTTTGATGCTGAAATCTGTACCAATTTCATATTCTTTAGATACTTCCACCTTCAAATCGGGGTTGGCTAAGGCTGTTGGTAAACTGAAGATCAGTGCTCCGCCAAGGTGGCCCGGGTTAATAGTTGGATACCTGTCAAACGGATAAGGCTGTGTACCTGCCTGGCCGTAACCACCCCTGATCTTAAACTCGGGAATGGCATTGCCCAGGAAGGAGTTTTTCCAGAATCCGAAAGACGATGCACGGATATAAGCGTTCGCATTTGGGAACGTAAATGGTTTTGAACCCGCGCCAAAAGCCGATGAATAATCCGTTCTAAAGCCACCTGCAACACCGGCGTAGTCTCCAAAGTCAAACTTTTGGTTCAATACAAATCCGTAAGTTACAAATGGTGTTGTATAATCAAAAGATACGGCCTGGGTTGCGGTTTGTTGGAAATTGTAAATTTCGTACTCTGGCAATTCTAAACCGTAGGTGTTAAATTGTTTATCATTATTTTTTCTATAATCAAAGCCTAAATAAGTACTGGTGGTGATAGGCACATTGATTTTAAAATCCCTTGCGAAATCGGTGTTAATTACAGCCGATGTGTTAAAGTTTTGAAAAACTGTAGAACTGGTATTTTTAACTAACTCTCCTTTTGGAAGTGATGCAAAAAAGCCATAGTAAGAACCCAGGTCGATGGCCGTAAGTGTTTTAGACTGATCTTTGAAAACGATGTTTTCTTCAGTGTGCTGGTAGTTGAGGCCGTATTTAGCATTTAGGGTCAGGAATTTATTTACTTTATAATCCGCCATTATACTTTGAAGCAGGTCTTCACGGTTTGATACCCTGTTTGCCCATTGTGTATAATAGTTGGGGTTAGATCCGTTTACGCTTACAGTACCGGAGTTTAATGATAGCGGGTAACTGCCATCCTCATTTTTGCGGTCAAAATCATAAAAAGGTGATGCGTTTAATACATCAAAGATACCCCCGGAATTACCGATACCATAGTTGGGGTTCAGTGTATTTTTGGTGTAAATCAATTGCGTAACTGATCTTATGGTAAAACCTTTAAATAACTCCGAGCCAACATTGGCTGTTAAATTAGTACGGTTATTATAACCATTATTTTTGATGTTACTTTGCTGATTATTGTTAGAAACAGTTAAATTATAATCAGATTTTTCGTTCGCGCCAGAAATTGCAACACTATTATTAGTAGTATATGAAGTTCTGAATAACTGCTTAAGGTGATCATAATACTGCAAGTTAGTACCGTATTGTTGATGCGCTATGTTTAATGGATTACTCATAGCCGTAGGAGATCCATTGCCCGGATCTGCACCAAAAGCCCATTGAATATCTTTATAACGTCCATCGGCATCAATAGTTATTGGATTGCCGCCAGCATCTATAAAAATGCCGTTTGCATCCGTTTTAAAGCTGCTTAACTTAGCCTGATGCACGTTGCCTAAGTTTAGGTAATCGTTACTGCTGATACTGGTACTAACGTCGATACGCGTTTTACCGATCCTTCCTTTTTTAGTGAAGATCTGGATTACACCGTTGGCACCCTGGGCTCCATAAATAGTTGATGCTGCTGCACCCTGTACAATTTCTATGTGATCAACCGTAGCGGGATCGAGTTGGCTTAAATCTGTCGTGCGAGATTCCACACCGTCTACAAGGATCATAGGAGAAGTGCTCCCCTGAACGGTATTTATACCTCTTAATACGATATTTGTTCGCGCACCCGGTGTGCCGTCTACCGAAGATATCTGTGCACCTGCAACCTGGCCAACCAAACCCTGGTCGATAGATGCCTGGGGAGATGCGGTAAGCGCTTTGCCTGATAGTGATTCAACAGCAATACCTAATTTGGCTTTGCTTGTTGCAACACCCGAACCGGTTACCACAACTTCGCCCAAAAGTTTTGAGTTGGTAATAAGCACCGCATTAATTACATCTCCATTAATTGGCACCTCTAAAGAGTTGTATCCAAGATAGGAAAACACCAGTACACCACCTGAAGAAGGGACGCTTAAGATAAATTTACCGGTGGCGGATGTTTGTGTGCCGGTGTGAGCGCCTTTTAGCACGACAGTGGCGCCGGGCACCGGCAAACCATCGTCTTTAGCGGTGACTGTACCGGTTACTGTCCGGCTTTGGGAGTAGGCAAATTGGCACAATAGTACCAACAGCAACCCAATGAGGTTTTTGAATAATTTTTTTTTCATAAAAAGATCAGTTAAAGTGAAAAGTTAATGCACACAAGATACTAGTGTAACATTTACACTACAATTGGCTTGGAATTTTTACTTTAATTGCAAAAACGATGTTGTAACTGTTGTCAATTTATGGTGATTTTTAAAAAAGTGCAGTAATAATTATGTTATTTTTAATTATTACGCGGTCTTATTATGATAAATTGGTATTTATTTTGACTTTTTACTGAATAAATTTCATTAATAATCGCTTTTTTATGAAATTTCTATGAAATATTGACTTGAAATTGTAGCATTTTAGATTAGTTAGAGATCTTTTTTTAGTAATTTGATTTTTATAGATAGATATATAGATTTTTTTCGAACAAAGGCGGTCTTTTTAATGAATTATAAAAAGATTTTGAGATTTTTATTTAAAATAAGGTTTATTTGAGGGTACAAAAGCTGCTAAGATTATTTGATAAAATACTATGCATGCATAGTATTTTATCTCTATCTTTATCCCAACCAATTATAAATCTATTTTTTCAGGATGGACCACTTACTAACCGATACGCCCGCAGGCTACGATTTCTCTATCAGCGATAACCAGAAAATGATAGGCCAGATGGCCAAAGATTTTGCCGAGAAGCATATCCGCCCCAATGTAATGCAATGGGACGAGGAGCAACACTTCCCGCTGGAACTGTTCAAGCAACTGGGCGAAACCGGCATGATGGGCGTGCTGGTACCCGAGGAATACGGCGGATCAGGCTTTGGCTATGCAGAATACGTAACGGTTATAGTAGAAATTGCTAAGGTTTGCGGTTCGATAGGTTTATCTGTAGCTGCTCATAATTCATTATGCACCGGCCATATACTGGCTTTTGCCAACGAAGAGCAAAAGCAACGCTGGTTACCCAAACTGGCCACTGCCGAATGGCTTGGCGCCTGGGGACTAACCGAAGCCAACACCGGCAGCGATGCCATGGGCATGAATACCACTGCTGTTTTGGACGGTGATCATTATATTGTGAATGGCTCGAAGAACTGGATAACCCACGGCAAAAGCGGCGACGTAGCTGTGTTGATGGTACGCACCGGCAATAAGGGCGATAGCAAAGGGATTTCCGCGTTGGTGATTGAACGCGGTACGCCTGGTTTCAGCGCGGGCAAAAAAGAAAATAAGCTGGGCATGCGCGCATCAGAAACCACCGAAATGATTTTTGATAACTGCCGTGTACCCAAAGAGAACCTATTGGGAGCCGAGGGCGAAGGCTTCAAGCAAGCCATGAAAGTGTTGGATGGCGGGCGTATTTCTATCGCGGCCTTATCCTTAGGCATTGCAAAAGGGGCGTTTGAGGCAGCGGTTGCTTACTCCAAAGAGCGCCACCAGTTTGGGCAGCCGATAAGCAGTTTCCAGGGGATATCTTTTAAACTGGCCGATATGGCAACCGAGATAGAAGCCGCAGAACTACTGGTAATGCAAGCGGCTGATTATAAAAACCGTCACTTGCCGGTTACGAAACAATCGGCCATGGCCAAGTATTTTGCATCGGAAGTAGCGGTGCGCTGCGCCAACGAAGCCGTGCAAATATTCGGCGGCTACGGCTATACCAAAGATTTCCCGGTAGAGAAATATTACCGCGATGCCAAGCTCTGTACCATAGGCGAGGGTACTTCAGAGATACAAAAGATTGTGATTGCCAGGGAGGTGTTGAGGTAACCGGGATTTATGCGATTTATCAGATTTCACTGATTTTACAAAGGAAGAGACAAATCCAATCAACACTTCACCGTCTTTTTCTTCGTGGAGTTTGGATTTCTTTCCTTTGCCTTTTTAATATAATCTGCTGCAGCGGGCACTTTGCACGCTGTGCCGTTCATATCTACCATCACTATGCCGTTCTTTTCCGCAGTTTCAAACGCATCAGCAATTAACGGTGAAACGTATGCGCCTACAGAAATGATAAAGCTGTTCATTTGGTAGCGCACGCGGTTTGGGGAGGTATGGATAGTTTTCCCGATGCGATTCAACAAACTTTTTAGTGCTGCCAAATCCAGCTCAATGTCCGGCTTTAAGGCTACAAGGTTTGCCAGCGTGGCCCACCCAGACGAGGCGATACGTTCTTCGCTGCTATCTATCCATTCTAATCCCAGTTCGAAACCAAAACGGCTTCCGGCGGCAACCCAGGGTACAGTGTACTCGCCGATGTTGTTGGACAAGGCAAGTTCTACCCAGTGTTGCAATTCGGCTTTGGTCATTTTTGCATCATCGGTTATCAGGCCGGCCAGGTACATAGCATCGGCATTGCCGGTTTCAAAAAGGCCCTTGGCCAACTCGTAGTCGGTTTTGGTTTTCTTTTGGATTTTTTTCAGATATTCCACCTTCACCCCAAAAAACGGCTCTCTAACGCCATGTTTCAGCAAGATTTTTTTGATGCTTTCGCTGCCATTCGCCTGCAGTTCGGCCATAACTTCGTCTACGGTCATGGTTGGTCGGTTAATTTAAAATGGATTTTGGTAAAGCCTAAGTTAGTTATTTAAGCCCAAAACTGAAATGAACGCCTTATTACTTCAGGGCTATCGATGCCATGATCTCCTCGGCCGTGGCTTGCCATTTCGGCAGCAGTTTTTCGGTGCAATTAAAACTTAGCATTAAAATTTTCCCGTTCAACTCCGAAAACACCATATAGTTATACACTTTCTGATCAACGGCATCAATTGTAAACTTTAGAAAGCCAAACGTTTTGCCATTTATTTGTTTTACCCCATCTGCCAGCCATTGTGCATCGGGGCGGTTTTTTTTAAAAAAGTTCAACTGGAATTCTTTAAATTCAGCTACCTGGCTGGGTTGTATGGATTGAGGCAAATAGTTAACAATAATATTTACCGTTCCATCGTCGTCAGACAGCACGGCTTGGGGCTGCTGAGTACGATTAGGATATTTTACGCCAATCATTTCTGCCGACATTTGTTTGAAATCTGTGGGGATAAGCATTTCAAGTCTTCCTTCGAGGTAGGTTCGCTTCTCCAGTTTTATTTGGGCATTGGCAAATGTGTATATAAACAGCGCGACAAAAGTGAGAAACGGTACTTTCATGGAGTGGGTGTTTTTGGTTTTACTGGGCTTTATATATTAAAACACCTAAAAATATGGATAAAAAAGAAGACATCGGAATATTATGAGTCGCTGGTTGGCTAACCAGCGACTCATAAGGCGTTCTTACTCCTGCAAAACAGCTATGCTGCCATCCATCTTAACCATGCGCCCAACGATGCCCCAGCCGTAGAAGTAGTTGGATACGCCGATAATCAACTCATTATCGCCGGTTTTGAGGGGGATATCGAATGAGGAGTTGGCCACATCCAAACGCCCGTCAGGATATTTTCGTATGGGTTGCGGGTACTGGTTCTTGTCTACGTAAATCAAGCCGCCGTTGATGAAAACGTACGCCTCATCGCTAAAGCCGAGCTGTATTTTTGCCAGTTGGTCTTTAGTGCTGCGTATTTTGGTTTTGAGCCATACGTAGCGGTTTTTGTTTTGCACGCCGCCGCCGCGGTTTTCCATGCCGCCGAATAGGCGGGTGAGGTTGATAAGGCCGTGCCTCTCGGCCAAGATGGGCTGCCATTTGGTGGTATCGGTAGGCAAGTCCTCGCGTATCAGTTCACGGCCTTTTTCAAGAAACTGTGCGGCAGATACATCCCACCGACGGATGTAACCTACATCGTGATTGGTAAGGTCGGTACCCGCAACCGGCGAAAGCCCTTCGGTATCGTTGGGTTTGATAACGAGGTTGGCAAAGTAAGCCTGCCCGTCGAACGCGATGCCGCCAGTTGCAGCATTTGCTTCCAGTCGCGGTATCTCCAAAGTGGGTTTGGCCATGTTGTTTATATACACTTTCATCTGCATGCCCGATATTACCAGTTTAAAGTGGTTCCAATCCTCGTTCTTCAGTTCGGCGGGCCCCTGGTAGTGGTTCATCATATCCCAAAGGTTTACCCCGCGTATGACGGGTGCGTATTGGATAGCGTCGTTGCGTTGCAGGGTTTCGTCTTTGGCCATGCGCAGGTACACCAACTCGCTTTCGTTGCCGTTTTGCCTGCGGAAATACACGCTGAGGAATGATGATTTGGCAACATCTACCGGCTGAGCATCAAATTCGATGGTGCCGTCGGTGAAGATCAGGTCCTTTAACACCACCTGTTTATTGCCGGGGAGCACCTTCATGGCCTTTGCGCCTTTATAGGTAATAAACTCTACCTTTTGTAAGGTGGTGTCGAAATGCGCGGCATCAAAGGGCATGGCGATAGCTTTAGTCTTAGCTTGTTTCGTCTGCGCCATGCCGGCGGCTGCGTAAAATAATAGTGCAAGAATGAGCACCGGTTTGATGAGATGCAGTAGTTTATTTTTCATGATTATTTATAATTTTAAGCTAAATTGGATGGCCACGACGGCAAAGCCATATTCAAGTTCATTCAAACACATTCACGGTCAATCAGCATGCAAAAAGAGGTTCAGTACATAGCCCGCTGGCGGGAGATTGCCGAAGAGCAATTGGGCTGGGGTGATAGCACGGCTTGGAGCGACCTCGATTTTGAGAAGCTGAGCCAACTTTTTTTGCATAAAACTGGTGCCATGCTCAGCGTTACCACGCTGAAAAGACTTTGGGGCAAGGTGAAGTATGATAGCACACCTAATGCCGCTACGTTGAACACGCTTGCCAAATTTGTCGGGTACGATGATTGGCGTGTTTTTAAGCAGCGCATCGACTCGGAAAGCCAAACGGCTGCAATACCTGCGGCCAATTTGTCCCCCAGGAAAAAGAATTACCTGCCGACAATCATCAGTATAGCCACCATGAGTGTTGTTCTGGTCGGGATATTGGCCTGGATAATCAAACCAAAACAGCACGAAAAAACAACCGCCAAACCCGTGCAATTTGCGGCGAGGGTGGTTGCCGATGGCTTGCCCAATTCGGTGGTGTTCGACTATGATGCTTCGGGCTTGCAGGCCGACAGCCTTACCCTGCAGCAAACCTGGGACCCAAGCCGGACGGAGCGCATCGCCACATCGGGCACACAGCATACCTCTATCTATTATCACCCGGGTTATTTTACGGCGAAACTCATACATAAAGGAAAAATAGAAAAGGAAACCCCGGTATATATAAAAACGAAAGGTTGGGTAGGCTTGCTTGATAAACAACCGTCTCCCACCTATCTGAGCGATGCGGAGATACACCTGCCCGGCGCGCTGGGCCTGGGTGCAGCAGCTATTGCCCATAAAACCGGGCTGCCCGTTTTTAACGGCCAATGGCTGCGGTTTTATAATGTAAAAGAATTTGATGGCATAAACGGTAGCGATTTTACGCTTGAAACCACCCTGCGCAATACCTCCACCGCCGAAGAATCGTCCTGCCGGAATGTTATTGTTTATATTTTGGGCAAGCAAAATGCCATTATTATTCCGCTGGCTAATAAAGGCTGTAGTTCGGCGTTAAAGCTCTTTACCTCATCAGACTGGATATTTGGTAAGGATAAGGATCTCAGTACTTTCGGTTGTAATTTTAACCACTATCAAAACCTGCGTTGCAGTGTAAAAAATATGCAGCTATGCGTGCAGCTTAACGGCGTGGAGATATTTAAAACACCCATAACCCAAACCATAAAGGACATTGCCGGGATATGCATAGCTTTTGAAGGAGCAGGAGAAATACGGGACATCAAACTAAGCGATAGCTATAAAGTAGCACTTAACGATAGTTTCGATAAGCCGCTGTAAACAAAAAAGCAGGCGTGGCCTTGCGCTATACCTGCTTTCGTTTAATCTTTATCAACTATTAACTGACCGATTTTAATTCGGTTAATTAGTGGTATAACTCCATAGTTGTATTTATAGTATAATATTTATATTATAAATTAATAATTTATTCGATTTAATTGTATCCCTTGAAAGTTGTAATCACAGCCCTATATCATATTAGGGAATCAGAAGTCGCTTTTGTAATTGATGCGCCTGGTGTATTAGAGCATAAATCGTCTATTTTAACAAAAATAATACATTGATTTACAGGCTGTTTGTTTAAATTCGTTTATCAATTTAAGCCGATGACGAAAAAGCAATCAACATCTGTAATAGCGCTAATCCTTGCCCTTTGCATTTTAACCGCCTGCAATAAAAATGGTGAACCCAATGCCGCCTATGGAGAAATAGCGCTAAGCAAATTAAAAATTAAAATTAATGAACCCGATTCGATGCTGTTTGTAGGGGCAGATACCACTAAAGCAGTAACCTGGGTGGTAACGCCCGCCGGCTCGGATGAGCTGCTGCCTGTTAAAACCGTTGCCCTTATTAAATTTACAAAAGCAGGCACTTATACTATAAAAGCGAACAACAGCGATATCGAATCTAAACCCAAAACCATTACGGTTATCGATTCGGTGTATGTGCCAACCCTGTTTTATGCAAAACTTGCCGATGATGACCAAATAAGCCTTGTGCCGCAGATCATCAAAAGTGCTAAGTCCGATTCGAGCTACCTCGCTTTTACGGTTACCACGAAAGATAAATACTGTTCCAATTCGGTACTCGACTTTGGAATTGGTTACGAAAGCATGCCCCGCGGGTTTTATATGTCGGTACAAGGGACCTATCTTCACCCGAACGGGTGCAGCCCCGTTCGCCGCCAATTATCGGCACACAACGATTTTAGCTCTTTTTTAGAGCCCTTAACCGTAGGGACGTACAGGCTTTTTATTTCATTGCATGACATTAATACTCAGGGCTCGGTAGAAGTGACACCAACCCAGGTTATTTTTCATTGGGATGATGCATCCGGGGTAATTCTTTCGCCAAAGGTACTGGCGAGGTAGGGAGAATATCATTAACAAGCCCAACTTAGCTAAACCCGATAGTAGCGGAAAGCCCGCAGGAACGAGGACTTACAGTCCCGATAGCCATTGGGAGGGCTGGCAGGAAATAGCAGCACAAGCCTCCCTTTTCAAAAATATATGGAACCATGCCTGACTGTATGATTTTTTCAACGTCCGCGCTAACGCTTTTGGCTTTTTGCTAAAACGGCGGTGTTCGCAAGCGTGGACGCCTGGTTGGGCGGGGGACGGTTTAAAAACGGCGGTAATGGAATGTATTTGCAAATAACTGCCGTGGGCAATAAACTGGTAATAACCCAAAGCTGGGACGGCGACAAATTGGAGTTTTTTAGAGTGGATGAGCTGCTGTTCTATAACAATGAGCCGGGCTTTACCTTGAAGTTTACCAGAGATGCCGTCGGGAAAATAGACAAGGCTTTTGTGAACGATATACCTGTGGGCTGGATACGGAATTGATGTTTGGCATGCAGTGGCATTACCCTATATTTGGCAATGGCAGATAAAGGCAGCAACATTGAAAGTGTGACCATATTGCGTGGTATAGCTGCGTTGGGCGTTTTCATTGTTCATTTTTACATCGGTAACCAGGTGGTGTACAGCCCGCCGGTAGCCAGGCTTTTTTTCATGGGGCAGTTGGGCGTTACCATCTTTTTCGTACTGTCGGGTTTTATCCTTCCATATTCGCTGTATAAAAAAAATTACACCTTTCCCGATTTCCCAGGGTTCCTATTAAAAAGAAGTATCAGGATAGACCCACCGTACTGGGCTGCTATAATTCTGTTGTTTGTTTTTAAAATATTGCCTCTGCGGTTTCTTAGTTTTAAGGCAATAGTGCTTCACGTAACATACCTTGTTCCTTTTTTTAAGAGCCAGCCATGGTTCAGTAGTATATTTTGGACGCTTTCCATCGAGTTTCAGTATTATGTAATGCTGGGCTTGCTGTTTCCGCTGCTCATGAAAATGAAACCGATGCTGTCCCTGGCGCTTGTTTTGATTGTTAGCGCAGCTTGCGTTTTTATACAGTTTGATATACGCGAGCTTATTTTTGCTTCGTTATACAATTTTGCTGTAGGTTATATTGTGTTCTTGTATTATGCAGCTAAAATAAGCCTGAGGCAGGCAATAGTGATTGTGTTGGTGTTTTGTGGCTTTTTAGGAGTGAAAATTTCTATTACAACGGGTACTGTGCCTGCTATTACCGCCCTGTTTATATTACTATATAAAGCTAAAAGCCCTAAAGTGCTGTTGTTTTTTGGAGAAATCTCCTATTCGCTATATTTAACGCATATCGTTTTTTCGAACCTCTACCTTCATTTTATTAAAACATACGTCAGTAATGCATTTGTGTTAGGCATCACCACGTTGGCAGTAAGCGTTGGGGCGGCTTATGTACTTAATGTGCTTATAGAAAAACCAGCGTTAAAGTTTTCAAAAAGAATAAGGCTGGGCAGATAATTGCATCCCGGTTTTAGCTATCTGGATATTTATATCTAATTTAACCTGCCTTAAATAGCCCTGAAATGCCTTTATCACTACACGCTAAAAAAAATAATCTTGTCATCTTGCTGCTGTTGTTCGGTAGCGTTTGTTTCGGTCAGACAAATGGTATAGATATCAGTGCCTACGATAAAGCTAAGCCTTATTTAACCGTACGCATTTATTCGGATGCCAGCGTTGCGCAAAAAGGCGGCGTTGGGAAAATGGTTTCGCGTGTCGACCTGGAAGGAACCACCACCGTTTTGATGCTGGATATGCCTGGCGGGTTTTCGCCGCTATTTAAAACTGATTTCGAAAAATGGAACAAACCTGCCGAGGAGGTATTTAAAGATGCCCTTGCCAATGTGGGTAGCCAAAAAGTTGAAAAGGTTACGAAAATATTCGATGGCGACATCCACAAAACAGAATTCAACTTTTTAGCCAACGACGATTATGCAGCCAGCTATGCGCTAAACCTACAGGGAAACGCACCCGAACTGGTGGGCGAGTGGGGCTCGGTTATCGTGATACCCAACAGGGGCTTTGCAGCAGTGTGTACCATATCAAAAGCAAAGCCTGTGGACTTCGTAAAATTCATCCAACGCATTAAACCCATTACCGATAAATCTTTTGCCGAGCACGAGGTGCCGGTATCTAACGGGTTCTATTGGTACTACAAAGGCAAATTTACCCTAATACAAGTGCTTACCGACGATAAGGGAAATATAAACGTTGTTGCGCCTTTGGGCCTTGGGGAGTTGATGAGCGTGAAGAATTAGGGGGAGTGATGCGACAGACAAAGTTTAATATGCACAATTCGGCACAGGGTGTAAAACTAAAGGAGGTTCTTTATTTGTTTGCTCTTAATTAACGAGGCCATTTGAGTTATTGCAATCGTATTCAGTAATATTAATCTTTCTGATTGCGGTTTGCCCTGGTGAATTAAAACCGAATTAATGCTTTCCAGATTTGATAAAACTACCAATTGCTCTATTGTTGCATCATCGCGTATATTACCTTTTGCTTTTGGGTTGGCCTCTCGCCACTCTTTTGCTGTAACTCCAAAAAGTGCGACATTTAAAAGATCGGCCTCATTGGCGTACACAAACCCAATTTGAGCTTTATTAAGCTCTTTGGGGATTAGGGTTAGCTTAATTGCGTCTGTGTGTATGGTATAGTTTATTTTGGCCAAAGTCCGCTGAAAATTCCATTCCAATTTTAGTCTGTCGTTTTCGTCTTCTTTAAGGCGTTGAAATTCTTTAATTAAATAGACTTTGAATTCGGCGCTTATCCACATTCCAAACTCAAAAGCTATATCCTTATGAGCATAGGTTCCGCCATATCTGCCTGTTGTAGCTTTTAAGCCAATGGCATTCGTTTTTGCAACCCATTCTTTTACGCTGATTTTATAACTGTTTAGCCCGGCTTGACTTTTAATTATGGCGAATTCGCCATAATTAAAATTGGGATTATAGACACTTTCCCATATTCCCAAAAACTCGACGGTGTTTCTATTTCTTAGCCAATCTGCAATAAAAAAGTCGCCGTCTTTTGCCTTTAGCATATCGGTGATGGAAATGAAATCCTCGCCACTTTCTTCGACAATAGCAATCACAGTTCCTTTTACAGTTATCGTCTTATTTTTGGGCATAATGCTCTTTATAAAATTTGCAGATAAATTAACAAATATTAACCGACTTAAAATACCCCGCCTACCTAAACCCGATTGACGGAAAAGACGCTTCTATCAGCGGCTTGTACAGAAAGCGGGGCTGGCGGTAGTTAGCAGCACGATACTTGCTTTTCAAGTTTAAATATTCCCGTAAATAATCATTGGCAATAAAATTGCCAACCCAAGCCAAAAGTAAAAACTGCCGTTTTCGTTTTTAGCAGAGCCGCGAATAATAGTAACGATCAAGAATATAATACCGAATAAGTAAACCGGAATACCTGCACCCTCTCTAACACCATGTGGCCATTTACCATTATTTTGTTCTACTATTCTTTGATATTCAAATTCCCGTATAACCTGCGATACAAAAAGTGTAAAATATAGAACATAGCAAATTGCAGACAAGGGATGCGCGGCAATTGATTTTAAAAAGGCTTTCATTATTTTACTATTAATACATCTTGCATTTAAAGGTAACCTTTTAGCCCAAATCACCTCAAAACCACCCCATTTCCGCCATCCGCCCACCTAATCAGGCCATTACAAAAACTTTTTCTGCCAGCCGCTTGAAAATCAAAAAATAGTGCCTACCTTTGCAGTCCTTAAAATAAGGATAAAACAGTAAATACAAAAAGGAAAAAATGCCTACTATTCAGCAATTAGTTAGAAAAGGTAGAGTAGCTCTGGTTGACAAGAGTAAGTCACCAGCGTTGGACAGCTGTCCACAGCGAAGAGGCGTGTGCACCCGTGTGTACACCACTACCCCTAAAAAACCAAACTCAGCAATGCGTAAAGTTGCACGTGTGCGCCTTACAAATGGTAAAGAAGTTAACGCCTACATCCCTGGTGAAGGCCACAACTTGCAAGAACACTCAATTGTTTTGATCCGTGGTGGTCGTGTTAAAGATTTACCTGGTGTACGTTACCACATCATCCGTGGTGCACTGGATACATCAGGTGTTGCGGGCCGTAACCAACGCCGCTCTAAATACGGAACCAAACGCCCTAAACCAGGTCAGGTAGCTGCACCTACAAAAGGCGCACCAGCTAAGAAAAAGAAATAATTAAAGGAGGATAGTAACAATGAGAAAGTCAAAACCAAAAAAAAGAATCCTTCTTCCTGATCCAAAATTCAATGATGTTTTGGTAACCAGGTTTGTAAATAACATGATGTTCGACGGTAAAAAATCTACCGCCTATACTATATTCTATAACGCAATTGAAATTGTTGAAAAGAAAACCAGCGAAAACGGTTTAGATAGCTGGAAAAAAGCTTTGAACAATGTAATGCCTGCTGTAGAAGTAAAAAGCCGCCGTGTAGGTGGTGCAAACTTCCAGGTACCAACTGAGGTTCGTCCGGAGCGTAAAGTTGCTTTGGGTATGAAATGGTTAATTAGCTATGCACGTCGTCGTGGCGAAAAAACCATGATGGAGAAACTTGCCGGCGAGATCATCTCTGCTGCAAAAGGCGAAGGTGCTGCTGTTAAGAAGAAAGAAGATACGCACAAAATGGCTGAAGCCAACAAAGCGTTCTCTCACTTCCGTTTCTAATAAGATTACACCGATATAAAAAGGATTACACCGATTATATATTACGGTTACATTGATTTAGTATGATTGCGCCCTTAAGCGTGATCGTACCAAATCGGTGAAATCACAAAAATCAGTGAAATCAAAAAAAAACAAAAATGTCAAGAGATCTAAGATATACAAGAAATATAGGTATTGCCGCTCACATTGATGCCGGTAAAACCACTACAACAGAGCGTATATTGTACTACTCGGGTGTTAGCCATAAAATTGGCGAGGTACACGAGGGTGCAGCTACGATGGACTGGATGGCGCAGGAGCAAGAACGTGGTATTACCATCACCTCGGCTGCTACAACCGTTGGTTGGAAATACAGGGGCCAAAACTACCATATCAACATTATTGATACCCCGGGACACGTGGATTTCACCGTTGAGGTGAACCGTTCTTTACGTGTACTGGATGGTTTGGTGTTCTTATTTAGTGCTGTTGATGGTGTTGAGCCGCAATCAGAAACTAATTGGCGCCTGGCTAACAACTACAACGTTGCCCGTATTGGTTTCGTTAACAAAATGGACCGTAGCGGTGCCGACTTTTTAAATGTTGTAAAACAGGTAAAAAGCATGTTAGGCAGTAACGCTGTTCCTTTGCAATTGCCAATTGGTGCTGAAGAGCACTTTAAAGGTGTTGTGGATTTGATCAACTGGAAAGGTATTGTTTGGAATGAGCACGATAAAGGTATGACCTTTACCGAAGTGCCTATCCCCGAGGATATGATCGAAGAAGCTACAGAGTGGAGAGAGAAATTACTCGAATCTGTTGCTGATTACGATGAGAGCCTGATGGAGAAATTCTTTGATGCGCCTGAAACTATTACCGAACGCGAAGTGCTTGACGCTTTACGTAAGGCTGTTTTAGATGCCAAGATAGTTCCTATGGTTTGCGGTTCGTCTTTCAAAAACAAAGGTGTACAAACCATGCTCGATTACGTGATGGAATTGCTTCCTTCACCTATGGATGTTGAAGGTATTGTAGGCCATCACCCAGATACAGGCGAAGAAATTTTACGTAAGCCATCAGAAAAAGAGCCGTTTGCAGCTTTAGCATTTAAAATTGCAACGGATCCTTTCGTAGGCCGTCTTTGCTTTATCCGCGTTTACTCGGGTAATTTGGAAGCAGGTTCGTATGTGCACAACATGCGTTCTGATAACAAAGAGCGTATCAGCCGTATATTCCAAATGCACGCTAACAAGCAAAATCCTATACCTAATGTAGGTGCAGGTGATATTGCTGCGGTAGTAGGCTTTAAGGATATCAAAACTGGCGATACCCTTTGCGATGAGAAACACCCGATCATCCTTGAATCGATGAACTTCCCTGACCCGGTTATCGGTTTAGCTATTGAGCCTAAAACACAGGCCGACGTAGATAAATTAGGTATCGCTTTAGGTAAATTATCAGAAGAGGATCCAACCTTCCACGTAAAATCTGACGAAGAAACCGGCCAAACCGTAATTAGCGGTATGGGCGAGCTTCACTTGGATATCATCATGGACCGCTTAAAACGTGAGTTTAAAGTAGAGGTTAACCAGGGTGCGCCACAAGTTGCTTACAAAGAGTCTATCACAGGCACTATCCAACACCGCGAAACATACAAGAAACAAACCGGTGGCCGTGGTAAATTTGCCGATATACAGGTTATACTATCACCAAACGACGAAGGTAAAGAAGGCTTACAGTTTGTGAACGAAATTAGCGGTGGTTCAATCCCTCGCGAGTTTATCCCATCTGTAGAAAAAGGCTTTAACGCTTCTATGGCGAATGGCGTATTGGCAGGTTACCCGTTAACCAGCTTAAAAGTAAGGTTAATTGATGGTTCGTTCCACGCAGTCGATTCAGATGCGCTATCTTTCGAGTTAGCTGCTAAGATGGCTTACCGCGAGGCCTTGCCAAAATGTAAACCGGTATTGCTTGAGCCGATCATGAAAATCGAGATCCTTACCCCTGAAGAAAACATGGGTGATGTTATCGGTGACATGAACCGTCGTCGTGGCCAGCTTTTAGGTATGGATTCACGTGCAGGTGCACAGGTAATTAAAGCTACTGTACCACTTTCAGAAATGTTTGGTTATGTAACCCAGTTACGTACCATCACGTCTGGCCGTGCTACATCTACCATGGAATTTGACCACTACGCAGAAGCCCCACGTAACGTGCAGGAAGAAGTAGTTGCCAAAGCAAGAGGTAAGAGAGCAGCTGGTAATAACTAAGAAAATTTAGGATTACACCGATTATCTGTGTAGTACACAAAATCGGTGTAATCATTAAATGAAAATAAACAAGTACTGCTCTAACAAATAGCTCTTAGGGTAGTTAATTTTAAATCGGTGAGATCATTTTAATCGGTGAGATCCCAAAAAAACAAACAACATGAGCCAAAGAATCAGGATCAAATTGAAATCTTACGATTACAACCTGGTAGATAAATCTGCCGAGAAGATCGTAAAAACTGTAAAGCCAACCGGCGCTGTAGTAAGCGGACCGCTGCCTTTGCCAACCGAAAAGAAAATTTTCACTGTATTACGTTCACCGCACGTAAACAAAAAAGCACGCGAGCAATTCCAATTATGCTCTTACAAGAGGTTATTGGATATCTACAGCTCTAACTCAAAAACTGTAGATGCTTTAATGAAGCTTGAATTGCCAAGCGGAGTTGAAGTTGAGATCAAAGTGTGATAGTACCGGAAGATCCGAAATTAAAAAAGCCATTCTTGCAAAAGAGTGGCTTTTTTGCATTTGAAGAATTTTAGTTAAATTTGAGATATGGCAACTTATATTGTAAACCCCACAGAAGAGCAGGAAAAAGCGTTCGATGCTTTTTTGAAAGCGTTAGAGATATCTTTTTTTAAGGAAGATGAGTTACCTCAACATGTATTAGCCGGAATTGCCAAGGGGAGAGAAGATATTAAAACAGGCAGATATAAAACATTCGAGGAGATCAAGGCGAAATACCCCGTTAGATAATGCTTGATGTAATTTTTTCTGATGAGGCAGAAGATACCTTCTATTCTATCGGGCAGCAAATCGCCGAACGATTCAGCGAACGTGAAGAACGGGAATTTAGGCGTAGAGTGTATGAGGTTGTAGACAAAATAAGTGAGTTTCCGTATATATTTAAAGCTGTTGATGGCAACGAGAATTTAAGAAAAGCGTTTATACATCGAAATTGCTCCATGTTTTACGATGTTGGCGAAACGTCAATTGAAATACTTTTCTTTTGGGATAATAGGCAAGACCCTGTTTTTTAGTTTATCATGGCTCGATACAAATCCTTTTTTAAGATTCTCCTTTCACTGCTAGTGGTTATAACCATTGCCAGCTGCAATAATAAAAAGCCAATAACAACTAAAATGCCTCAGAACCCTTCGGAGGCAGTTGCTTCCAAGCCGGGATGGACCTACGGCCAATTAACGGATACTATTAAGAACGCCAAAGTAATAACCCAAGCAAAAAACAGCATGTTTTGCGGCCGGGCAACCTGCGCATCTGTTAGCATAATTGAAGTAAATAAAAAAGATACCATACGGGTGCTCGAGCTTTCCAGCATGCATGGTGATTTCGCAGAAGGTGCAAAGGTCAATATCAAACCCGGGAATAAGCCGATCTCGTTTGTGTCGATGCCGGTAATAGCCGCCTACGACCGAAAGAATTACAAAACCTACTACGGCACTATACTTGCGGCTAACTAAACCAAATACTGCGAATAGTTAGTTTATAATCTACAGTTTATAGTGTGTTTACTCTCTTAGGCTAGCCGAAGCAAGCTGCAATTGGGGGGGTAACAGGTAAGGCACCATTCTATGAGAAGCCATGACTGCAAAAGAGTAGCTTTTTGATTTATTTAGCTATGTGGAAACTACTTCTATTAATTTGGATTTGTATCTTTTGCTTCACCTGTGCATCCATACCCAAGAAGGCATATAAACGAAGTACTTGTTTAAATAATTGGAAGTATTTTACCTTATCCTACGCTGTGAAGGGTAAAGTTATCGAGTATCTAAAATCTGGATCCTGTGGTGCCAACTCAAATAATTCGTCTACGATAATTTGTACAGCCATTGGCGACACTATCAGGGTTTTGGAGCTGTGTAATAACAGTAAGCTTTTTGTGAAGGGCGTTTCTGTGATTGTTATGCCCGCAAATCCATATAGCGGGAATGTTTCCGTTAGCCAATTCGATTGCAAAATAGAGAAGACATGCTACGGAATTATAACCAAAGTAAATTGAACTATCTTAAGTTTCAATAATGTAACTCCCCGCTAACCAAATCCACTACGAAAACATCGCTGCCTTTGTAGGCTATCAATTGTGTGCTGGCCGTGAAGTTGCCTACCGGCACGCCGGTTGCCGTAAAGGAGATGGTTCCGTCGCTACTGAACTTTTTGCCGGTTGCTAAAGGCAACTCGTTATCGCTTATTAGCCCATCGCCATGGGTTTTCAATACGATTTTATCGGCATTGGTAGTGCCCTCCAATTTTAAGTTAACCGTACCGCCGGCGCCCGTGGTAAAACGTGTAACATACCATTGGTTGGTGCTTAAAATGATGATTGTACCTTT
Source organism: Mucilaginibacter sp. P1_D10 (assembly GCF_056406215.1). Lineage (NCBI taxonomy): Bacteria > Pseudomonadati > Bacteroidota > Sphingobacteriia > Sphingobacteriales > Sphingobacteriaceae > Mucilaginibacter > Mucilaginibacter sp. P1_D10. Next base: position 227,675 of record NZ_JBFUAP010000010.1, read on the forward strand.
ATTGCTTGTGTATTTTTCAACAGCAGGGGAGGTGCCGGCGGTTTTAGTGCAGGCACTAAGCAGGGTGGCAAAACATAATGCCAGCAACAAGATGGTTTTGAATATAGGTTTCATATCGTCGATTTAAGGAATTGGATTCATTATACGTTACGGCGTTTTATTGCAAACGATACACCTTACGCAAATTATCGTTCCACAATTTGGCTATCTTAGCCAACGGATTCATCAGTACTAAAACGCCTTGGCTTACCTTAAACAACTCGCCCATAGATTATCTGCAGATATTACCGAGGTGCCTGCTGTATTGCAGCACAGCCACTTCCCGGCACTTGACGGCTTGCGGGGCCTGGCCATATTGCTGTTGGTGTTTGGCCATTTTGGCGTTAATTATTATTCGTGGCATTACGGAATCCTTTTTAACAGCACCACAGGGGTGCATATCTTTTTTGTGCTTAGCGGGTTTTTGATAACCACCCTCCTCATCAAAGAAAAACTGCGGAACGGCCGTATCTCCTTAAAACACTTTTACATTCGCCGGGCATTGCGCATATTGCCGGTTGCCTGGTTATTTTTGCTGGTACTTGCCGGGCTTAACCATGTTTTTGAATTGCATATCCGGCTATTTGATTTTATTGCCGCCATGCTATTTTTCAAGAACATGCCTATGCCGCAGGAACCCTACACCGCGCATTTCTGGTCGTTGGCGGTAGAGGAACAGTTTTATCTTACCTTCCCCATTTTGCTGGCCCTTAATATAAGGTGGTATACCATCATATCGCTGTCTATAGTAATTGTGGTGCCGCTGGTTTGTATAATAGATTATTTTGCGCCCGCCGTATTTACAAGTAATGCCGTTTTACACCTGCTTGCGCGTATTTGTAACTACACGTTTTGGAAAGGGCCGGTAATCATCCTCATCGGCTCTGTGTTTTCAGTGCTGATGTTTAAAGGAATAATCAAGCCCGAAAAGCTGAAAGCCAATCAATTTTTAAGTTTGGCAATCCTGCTGATTGGGATTGTCATCCATGCCAAAACGTTTTTATTTTATACTAAATACGTATCAGAATATTTGTCGGCGACGCTCGTCGGGCTTGCGCTTGTTATTGCCATTAGTCAAAAAGATCTCCTTTCAAAAATACTCAGCAATACCTTTTTAACCACGCTGGGTATGCTATCGTATAGTATTTATATATGGCAGGAGCTGTTTGCCGGGCCAAGGAGCCTGCAGCCGTGGATGCAATATTTTACCCAGTTGCCCTTGTGGGCGGCTATTGGCTTTAAGTTTATATTCCTCGTTATTATTGTAAGTTTCTCCTTTATTTTCGAGGCTCGGTTCCTGAAGTTGAAAGATAGGTTCCATTACATTCGCGACAAGGCAAATAAAAAAGCAGCACCCAAAAGTTAGGATGCCGCTCTGGTATTTATCAGGGAACTATTGATGCTGTGGCATGCCCGCAGGGTCCATCCACGCGTATTCCCACTGGTGGCCGTCGAGGTCTTCAAAACTGCAGCTATACATCCAGCCATAATCAACTTTGTCTTTAGGAGCCGTTGCGCCGGCTTCAAGAGCTTTGCTGTGGATGTCGTCTACCGCCTCGCGGCTGTCGGCAGACAGGCATATGATGGATTCCACAACCTTAGTAGAATCCGCGATTTCTTTGCTGCTGAAAGTTTTGAAGAACGATTCTACCAGCAGCATCACATAAATGGTGTCGCTCACGATCATGCAGGTAGCTTGTTCGTTGGTAAATTGAGGATTAAAGGAATACCCCAATTTTTTGAAGAAATCCACAGATTTATCAAGGTTTTTAACGGGTAAATTCACGAAAATTTGAGTTGCCATAATGTCTTTTTTTTGGTTTGTTATGTCAAAGGTATATAAAAACAACAACCGTGGTAGCGTGTAAAAACGACCTTTAGGTGGCGATTTTACGACATGGCTAAGGATTAAGGAAGTCCTGCCAAACGCCTTCCAGCTCATCAACCAGTTCGGAGCGGATGGATATGCCCGATGCCTGCGGCGACCAGTTTTGCTGGGCAAGATTGCCGGTTTTCAGGATATCCATGGTGAGGATAAGCTCTTTAGCAGGGTTCAATAGAGTATCGATGCTGATTTCTATACGGTGGTAATGCCTGCCTTTACGGAAAGCGATGTATGGTTCTGATGAGATTGTCCCGGAAGCGAAGATGCCTTTTGGTTCAACGCCAAGCCTTACAATGTAGGCCCTATCGCCGGGTTGAATTGCTTTATGGCTGGCCACGCTCCAGTTATCTACCAGTTTGCCCTTAGATTTGAGCGTTTGAACATCCTCGTCCATATCTGCCCAGGCAAATTTTAACGGATTCCAGCCGAAGAGATAAGCTTTCATCTATGATCACATTACTACTTTTCAACGGCTGGGGGGACTTAGCCTTTACCCAACAACTCATCTAGTTTATTGCGTTCGGTTTGCAATTCGCGGGCCAATTTCTTTTCTTTTTCGTTGGCTTTCGCTTTGTAGGTTTTGTAATCCTCCTCCAGCTCGTTATAAAGCTTGCTGCGGTAATTGGCCTCTCGGCGGTGCGCGCCCGAACTGGCTATAACGATAATGGCAATTGCACCAAAGCCAACCACCAACCCCCACATTATCCAGTTGTAAGTGGCTTTGGTAAGCGGCATACCCAGCAGGCTTACGCTATCGGCCTTCGCGTTGGAAGTAGATAGGTTCTGGTCCTTAGCCGAAATATCAGCCAGCAACGAATCCGCTTTTTGCGTTTGCACCCTTAGTTTAGTGCTGGCTTCGGTAAGCTTGCGGCGGGTGGCATTCAGCGTATCCGAATAGTTTTTCCAAAGGGCCATTATCAATGGCTGCTGGTAATGGTAAACTTTGGTAAGCAGATATTGGTATTGCCCGTTCAGGCTTTTATCGTTCAGTAGGGCAGGGTTATCGGGGATGTACTGCGGTATAGGTTTAACGGTAGCGGCGCCGGTAGTTGCCGGTTTTTGTCCTGCCGTAGTAACCGCTGTTTTCACTGCTGTGTATTTTGGCGGTGTGCCGGCGGCGGGTTGCTTTACTATGGGCTTCAGTGTTGCGGCCTGCCCGGCAACGGGCTTAACAACCACAGGCTTTGCTTTTTTTACGGTATCCTGCGCGTAGCCATTGGCCGCAATACCTATAAAAAGCAATGTGGAAACAATTACGGTTATTTTCGGAAGCTTTATCATATAACGTGTATATCGGGGGAAACAAGTTTTATTCAAAAAGGCATACAGCCTTTAAACGGGAAAATGTAACCTAAAGTTTGTAAAATTAATTTTAAGGTATTATTTGGCTGTAATTGGCCCGGTTTTGCCTGATAGCTAAATTCACATCTTAAAAATATAAAAAAGATGGAAACTTTTGCTAATTGCGTGTAAATAGCAAAAGCATATATTAGGCCTTTTATTTGTAAGATGCATATAGGGTTTATTGGATTGGGTGATATGGGGCGATTATACGCCAAGGCATTTGCCAGGGCAGGCTACGAGGTTTGCGGTTGCGACCTCCCCGCCAACCGCGAACGTTTGGAAGAGGAACTGCAGCCATTGGGCATACAGCTGATGGATGACGGTAAGGATGTATCGCGCGTAAGCGACCTTATTATCTATTCGGTAGAGGCAGATAAACTGGAGCAGGTGGTGGCAACTTGTGGTCCGTCAACTAAATACGGCGCAATAGTGGCCGGGCAAACCTCGGTAAAACACCCTGAGATAGCTGTATTCGAGAAGTATTTGCCGGCAGATGCGCAGATTATCACCTTCCATGCCATGCATGGGCCGGGCTTCCAGCCGAAAGGGCAGAAGCTTATCCTGATTCCGCACCGGCATCAGGGCGATTCTTATCAACAGATGATTGATTTGTTTACCGCGGTAGAAACAGATGTGGTAGAGATTGCCGATTACCACGAACACGACAAAATAGTGGCCGATACGCAAGCCGTAACGCACGTAGGTTTCGAGAGTATGGGCACCGCATGGAAATCGGCAGGTTTTTTCCCCTGGGAAAATGCCTCATACGCAGGCGGTATCGATAATGTAAAAATCCTTACTACGCTGCGCATCTTCAGTTACAAAGCGCACGTTTACGCCGGGCTGGCCATTTTAAATCCTTACGCAAGGCAGCAGGTAAAGCAATACGCCAATTCCGAATCGGAGTTGTTCAAACTGATGATAAAAGAGGAGGAGGCCGAGTTCCGCGAGCGGCTTTACCGTGCGCGCGATTTTGTTTTCCACGAAAGCCGTAAACCCATCATGTTCAACGACAAGGTAATGCAGGAGTTTTCATTGGCGCAGGATGCCGGGCACCAAAAACCAAACTCGCACCTGAGTATATTAAGCATGGTTGATGCCTGGTACCACCTGGGTGTAAACCCTTACGATAACCTTATCTGTCAAACCCCGCCTTTCAGGCTGCGCTTGGGCATTGCCGAATACCTGTTCAAGAATGAAGATTTGCTGGAAGAATCGATACAGACTGCCTTATACGATAAAACCATCCGCGGCGACGATCTGGAGTTCCACTCGGCAGTAAGGGAGTGGAGTGCCATAATAGGCTACGGCGATATGGAAGGCTACAAGAAACATTTCAACGAGGTGCAGTCCTTTTTCAAGGGAAGGCTGGAGGAAGGCAACAAGCAGAGCGCAGAGTTGATAAGGAGGTTGATGGAGTAGAATAATATAATATAATGATTGCGGCACTTTATATCATCCAATGTCGCAATCATTATTGAGGAGGAACCTCTTACTTAAACCCAGGGAACACAATGTGGAAGATTGCCCACCACCCATACTCGCAAGAAAGGTACAGCTTAAACGGCCCCTTAATAAGTACCTGCTCGCCATTTTCTAAAACCGCATTGTACTTTACGAAACCCTCGGCGTAGCCCATGCCTGTTTCGGTTTTAAATTCAAAGTCGATTTTGGCAATGGTATAATCAGTATCGATAAATGCTGCATACGAATCGAATATGCTTTTTAATCTTTCCGATAGCGCTTCTTTATTTATTGCAACGCCACCAGCCAAAACAAATTCATCTGCCAGGCACCAGGCTCCTTTTAGGTCGCGTTTAAACCAACCGCTTATGAATTCTTCGGCGCGGGCTCCGATATCCAGTTGGTGATTGGGATGATATTCCTCGTAGTGGAAATGGCTTATCATGCCTGGCACCTGCATATCGTCCGTTTCCTTACCGAATAGCTCCTCTACAATAAAGGTGTATTTGATACGGTTTTCATACGCTCCGCTAAAATCAACCACCATATTTTTTGAAAACAGCAGGGCATTCACTTCTTCCAAAACCTTATCCAGGTCCGCATCGTTCAGTTCGTCGGCTGGCTTAAAATCGGGTTGGCCCAATATTTCGAAGACTGTAGCGCGTTTGTTTGCAGCATAGTTGCTTTCGAAGGCCATGATGTTCTTCAGGAACATGTTCTCTATTTCCGGGTCGAGGTTGCCGCTGCTGAAAGAATCGGCACCAAATTCTGCTTTCAGTTTCAGGTGAAGGAAGTCATTTTCCATACGGAGGCTTTCTTCCTCGTTATTTAGCTCGTTGTTATTAGGCTGGTCGTTGTTCATATCACAGGTGAATTTATGATCTTACGTTAGTTCTTCATCTTTATTAAATAAACCTCCTTTTTATCGGGCATTAAAAATTGAGGGTTATTATTTGTTATATATGTTATATAAGGTAAAGCTATATCTACATCCGCCGATGGCACAAAAGCGCCAAACATGGTTTCAGCTTCTTTTATCGTAAGTAGTTTGCCCTTTACTTCAAAGATAAAACCATAGTCGGATTGTTTCAAGGCATCGAATGCAACAATATTTTTTGGCATAGAGAACACAATCGGCACTACAAACCTAACGTCCACCGGGACGCTGTTTTGAATTCCCGGTCGCCATTTGGGCGACGATAAGACTATTCGTACGGCTTCCTGCTCACAACCGGAGCCAATAGTATCAAGCGCTTTTGCATTTGTTGTAGTACCATCTTTCGCAACGGTAAAACTGACTCTTACTCTACCGGTAACGCCAATTAATTTTGCAATTTCGGGTACCCTCATCACATATTGAATGTATTTTTTAAAACCAAGATCGCCACCGGGGAATGATGGTGCCTGTTCTATGGCTATAAAAACCTGCCTGCCTTTTTTTATAGTATCGGCATGCGGCGGTTCTTCTCCAGCAGAGGACTGCGCAAACGCTACTTTTGCAACAGTAATTAGTATAAATAAGGCGTAAAGGCGTTTCATGATGATAAAGGTAAAGCTTCGGCTAAAATAATGTATATTGTTTGAATTAATAAAAGCCATTGTGAACGAATAGGCTCTCCTCATTAAATGTTAAATGCGCTTTTTGAATGCCGATTGCACTAATATTAAACATCAACTATAAGGCTATAAGAATTCCTGGGAGCCTTTGCGGCCGCTCATTATATCTGTTTTTTGGGCCGCATCAAACGCACAGGCATCAAAAATGCAATTTATGGGATAAATAACGCGAATAACCACTTATAAAACAGCCTGTTTTACCGCGCGTCTGCTTCATTTTGTCTCATCAAATAATTATTTAAAAATAACTTGCTAAGTATTTGACAATTAATACAAAATTCCTATCTTTGCCGTCCCTTAAGGGGAAATCATATGCCTTGAACGAAGCCCTACTGCTTCGATGGGCACTAATAAAATATAGAAAATGTCAGGAATAATTGGTAAAAAAGTAGGAATGACCAGCATTTTCGATGAAACAGGGAAAAATATCCCCTGCACTGTAATCGAAGCTGGCCCTTGCGTAGTAACTCAGGTCAGGTCTGTAGATACAGACGGATACGCTGCTGTTCAGTTAGCGTATGGCGAAAAGAAGGAGAAAAACACCTCCGCACCTCTAAAAGGCCATTTTGAAAAAGCCGGCACTACTCCTAAGCGTAAGCTTGTAGAATTCAAAACTTTCACGGATGAAAAAGCTCTTGGTGACACTGTTACCGTAGATATTTTTGAAATCGGTGATTTTGTTGATGTAGTTGGTACTTCAAAAGGTAAAGGTTTTCAGGGTGTGGTAAAGCGTCACGGTTTTGGTGGTGTGGGTATGCAAACTCACGGTCAGCACAATCGTTTACGTGCACCGGGTTCATTAGGAGCTTCTTCTTGGCCTTCACGTGTATTTAAAGGTATGCGTATGGCTGGTCAAATGGGTAACGTTCGCGTTAAAGTACAAAACCTTCAGGTTGTTAAAGTATTTAGCGAGCAAAACCTAATCGTAGTTAAGGGTTCCATCCCAGGAGCTAAGGGTTCATTCGTAATATTGGATAAATAAGATGGAAATCAACGTATTAAATCTATCAGGTAAAGAAACAGGTGCCAAGGTGCAGCTGCCTGAATCCGTATTCGGTGTAGAGCCCAACGATCATGCTATTTACTTAGATGTAAAGCAGTTCTTAGCTAACCAGCGCCAGGGTACGCACAAATCAAAACAACGTAATGAAATTGCAGGTAGTACCCGCAAATTACATAAACAAAAAGGTACAGGCGGCGCCCGTGCCGGTAGCATCAAATCGCCATTGTTTAATGGTGGTGGTCGTGTTTTCGGTCCGCAGCCACGCGACTATAGCTTCAAGCTGAACAAAAAGCTTAAATCATTGGCGCGTAACTCTGCCTTATCGTACAAAGCAAAGGATAACAACATTTTGGTATTGGAAGATTTCAACTTCGATGCTATCAAAACCAAAACTTATATCCAGATGGAAGCCGACCTGAATGTAACTAACGATAAAACGTTATTGGTACTTGCAGGTGTGGAAAATAACAATGTGTATTTATCAAGCAGGAATCTGAAGAAAACTAAGGTAATAAACGTTACCGACATCAATACTTACGATGTGTTGAACGCCGGCAAACTTATCCTTACTACAGGTGCTGTTAAAACTTTGGAGGAAGCATTAGCTAAGTAATTATGGAAATTTTAAAGAAACCCTTACTTACTGAAAAGGTTGCTCAATTAACTGAGAAGCTTAATCGCTACGCTTTCAAGGTTGATCCCAGGGCCAACAAAATTCAGATCAAAGGCGCTATTGAGGCTATGTATGGTGTTAACGTTACAGCAGTTAACACAATGAAATACGCAGGTAAACTCAAAACCCGCAACACAAAAGCAGGTGCAGTATCTGGCCGCGCCGCTACTTACAAAAAGGCCATCATTACGCTGAAAGATGGTGAAACAATAGATTTTTACAGCAATATATAATAAGAAGATGGCAGTAAAGAGATTTAAACCGGTTACGCCGGGTACCCGCTTCAGAGTTGATGTATCTAACTCAGATATTACAACAAATGTTCCTGAAAAGTCGTTGGTTGTATCAGTAAATACAAGGTCAGGCGGCCGTAACCACGATGGTAAGATGACCATGCGCTATTTAGGCGGTGGCCACAAGCAAGCATACAGGTTAATTGATTTTAAACGTAACAAGTTTAACATCCCTGCAAAAGTTGCAACAATTGAATACGATCCAAACCGTTCGGCACGTATAGCTTTGCTACACTTTGTTGATGGTGAGAAACGATATATGATAGCCCCTACAGGTTTAACAGTTGGACAAACTGTAGTATCTGGCGAAGGCGCTGCTCCTGAGGTTGGCAACACAATGCCCCTTAAGAACATCCCTTTAGGTTCTATTATCCATAACATCGAGCTTAACCCTGGTCAGGGTGGTATCATAGCACGCAGTGCCGGTACCTACGCACAGTTATCTGCACGTGATGGTAAATACGCCATCATCAAATTGCCTTCTGGCGAAACCCGCATGATACTGGCTACCTGCCTTGCAACTATAGGCTCGGTTTCTAATGCCGAAAGGGCAAACGCCGTATTAGGTAAAGCCGGCCGCAAACGTTGGTTAGGTCGTCGTCCTCGCGTTCGTGGTGTTGCCATGAACCCGGTAGATCACCCTATGGGTGGTGGTGAAGGCCGTGCTTCGGGTGGCCATCCGCGCTCACGTAAAGGTTTGTTAGCTAAAGGCTACAAAACTCGTGACAAGAAAAAAGGGTCTGATCGTTATATCATTGAAAGAAGGAAGAAATAATAATGGCACGTTCAATTAAAAAAGGACCTTACATAGATCACAACCTGGAAAGAAAAGTTCTTACCTTGAATGATTCTAGTAAAAAATCAGTTGTTAAAACATGGTCGCGCCGTAGCATGATCTCTCCTGATTTCGTTGGTCATACATTCGCAGTACACAACGGTAATAAGTTTATCCCTGTGTACGTAACAGAAAACATGGTTGGTCACAAGTTGGGCGAATTTGCTCCAACCCGCACATTCCGCGGTCACGCAGAAAAGAAAAAATAACAGGCAATGGAAGCAACAACAAAAATTAAAAGATCTGTACAGATCAGGCAACAAAAAGAAGCTGCGAAACTCGTTGTGGGTGGCTCGTCTATTGCCAAGTTACAGAACTGCCCAACTTCACCGCGCAAAATGCGTTTGGTGGTTGACCTGATACGTGGTGTTGAAGTAAGCAAAGCTTTAAACATCTTAAAATTTACCAATAAGGAAGCAGCGATACGTGTAGAGAAGCTTTTGTTATCAGCCATCAAAAACTGGGAAGCAAAAAACGAAGACAAACGTATTGAAGATAGCAACCTGTTTGTGAAAGAAGTATCAGTAGGTGGTGGCCGTCAGCTTAAGAGGTTACGCCCGGCTCCGCAAGGAAGGGGTTACCGCATACGCAAACGCTCTAACCATGTAACACTGATTGTGGATAGTAAAAACGATAACAACTAATTTGAAATGGGACAAAAAGCACATCCAATAGGTAACAGGTTAGGGATCATCCGCGGTTGGGATTCTAATTGGTTCGGTGGAAATCACTATGCCGACAAATTAGTTGAAGACGAAAAGATCCGCAAATACTTATCAGCTCGTATCAATAAAGGTGGTGTATCTAAAGTTGTTATAGAACGTACTTTAAAACGCATCACTGTAACCATCCACACTGCCCGTCCGGGTATTGTGATTGGTAAAGGCGGTGCCGAGGTTGATAAGATCAAAGAAGAGCTAAAGAAATTAACCAAAAAAGATGTTCAGATCAACATCTTCGAAATAAAACGCCCTGAGCTTGATGCTCAGTTAGTTGCCGAAGGTATTGCTAAACAGCTTGAAGCACGTATCTCTTTCCGCCGTGCCATGAAAACTACTATCGCATCTACCATGAGGATGGGTGCCGAAGGTATCAAAGTAATGACCAGCGGCCGTTTGGGCGGTGCCGAGATGGCCCGTACCGAGCAGTACAAAGAAGGACGCATACCATTGCACACTTTCCGTGCCGATATCGATTACGCTTTGGCAGAAGCATTAACTACCTATGGTAAAATAGGTGTTAAGGTTTGGATTTGCAAAGGCGAAGTTTACGGCAAACGCGATCTGTCTCCAAACATTGGCGGTACAAGCAGCGCAAGCGGTAAAGGTGGCAGGCCAGAAGGCGCAGCCGGTTTCGGCGGCCGTGATGGTGCAAGAGGTGGCGAACGTGGCGGCGAACGCCGTGGCGATCGTAAACCAGGCCCAGGTGGCGACCGCAGAGGCGGTGGCGGCCAGGGTGGTAACAACCGCCCAGGTGGTGGCCAGGGTGGTGGTAACCGCCCAGGTGGCCCAAGGAGATAATATTAACAATAAGGTTAGAAAAGACATATCCGTGACGGATATAAAAGCTTAATAAAATGCTACAGCCAAAAAGAACGAAGTTCAGAAAGATGCAAAAAGGCAGGATGAAAGGGTTAGCCAGTCGTGGCACCGAGCTTTCATTCGGATCTTTCGGTATAAAATCACTCGAAGCAGCCTGGATTACCAGCCGCCAGATCGAGTCTGCACGTATCGCTGTAACACGTTTCATGAAACGTGAAGGCCAGGTGTGGATCAGGATATTCCCTGATAAGCCTGTAACCAAGAAACCAGCAGAGGTACGTATGGGTAAAGGTAAAGGTGCTCCCGAGTATTGGGTAGCAGTTGTACGCCCGGGCAGGATGATATTTGAAGCAGAAGGCGTACCGTTGGAGGTTGCCAAAGAGGCCTTGCGCCTTGCTGCACAGAAATTACCGGTGCAAACCAGATTTGTAACACGTAGGGATTACGTAGAGGCATAAACGCGGAGTTGAAAGGTTGTAAGGTTGAATGTTGCAAAGTTGAAATGACTTTTCAACCCAAAAAGAAACATTACAACATTAATACATTCCAACATTACAACAAACAATAAGAAAATGAAGAACTCAGAAATTATAGGGCTTACTACCGAAGAATTAGCGGCGAAGCTCGGCGAGGAAAAAGGTCAACTGACTAAACTGAAATTTGCTCACGCGGTTTCGGCTATCGAAAATCCAACCCGCATTACTAAAGTGCGCAAGGAGATTGCTCGTTTAAACACTGAAATAACAAAGCGTAAAGCTGCGTCGGCTTCTAATTAATTTTAAGCGTCGGAAAACAATGGAAAGAAATTTAAGAAAAACACGTACCGGCCTGGTAGTAAGCAATAAGATGGAAAAGTCTATTGTAGTTGCTGTAGAGCGGAAGGTGAAGCACCCCATCTATGGTAAGTTCGTAAAGAAAACTACCAAATTTATGGCTCATGACGAAACTAACACATGCGGTGTTGGTGATACCGTATTGATTATGGAAACTCGTCCGCTGAGTAAGAACAAAAACTGGAGATTAGTTCAAATTTTAGAAAGGGCTAAATAACATGGTACAGCAGGAATCAAGATTAAATGTAGCCGATAACAGCGGAGCTAAAGAAGTTTTAGTGATACGCGTATTGGGCGGTACAGGGAAAAGATACGCTTCTATCGGTGATAAGATCGTAGTAACCGTAAAAAGCGCTATCCCGTCGGGTAACGTAAAAAAAGGTACCGTATCTAAAGCCGTAGTGGTAAGAACCAAGAAAGAGATCCGCAGGAAAGATGGTTCATACATCCGTTTCGATGATAACGCAGCCGTGTTATTAAACAACCAGGATGAGCCAAGGGGCACACGTATCTTTGGCCCTGTTGCCAGGGAACTGCGTGAAAAACAATTTATGAAAATTGTATCATTAGCACCGGAGGTATTATAATATGGAAAAGAAAGTAACAAAACCGGCTAAATTGAAAATCCGCAAGGGCGATTTAGTAAAGGTTATTGCCGGCGACTCTAAAGGCACGCAAGGTAAGATAGTTGAAGTAATAATTGACAAAAACAGGGCTATTGTAGAAGGTGCCAATATGGTATCTAAACACACCAAGCCTAATGCAGCCAACCCTAATGGCGGTATATTGAAGCAGGAAGCTGCTATCCATATTTCGAACCTGGCGCTGGTTGAACCAAAAACCGGAAAAACTACCCGCGTTGGCCGTAAATTGAACGATGCCGGCAAACTGGTTAGGGTTTCTAAAAAATCAGGGGAGGAAATTAAATAATGACTTACGTACCAAGGTTAAAAACCAAATATAAGGACGATGTTCGCGGCGCACTGAAAGAGAAATTTCAGTACAAAAGCGTAATGCAGGTGCCTAAATTGCTTAAAATAGCAATTAACCAGGGCGTTGGCGGTGCTACTACCGATAAGAAATTGATCGAGAACACCATCACTGAGCTTACTACCATCACCGGCCAGCTGGCTGTATCTTCAAAATCTAAGAAAGATATCTCCAATTTTAAATTACGTAAAAATATGCCTGTTGGCGTGCGTGTAACTCTGCGCGATAACACCATGTACGAATTTTTAGATCGTTTGATTTCTGTGGCCCTGCCACGTATCCGCGATTTCAAAGGTATCAATGATAAAGGCTTCGATGGCCGCGGCAACTATACTTTAGGTATTACCGAGCAGATTATCTTCCCGGAGATAAACATCGATAAGATCAACAAGATACAAGGTATGGATATTACCTTCGTAACCTCTGCTGCCAACGATGTTGAAGCATTGGAGTTACTAAAGCAATTTGGTTTACCATTTAAAAATCAAACACCAATCAACAATGGCTAAAGAAGGCGTAAAAGCACGCGAAGTAAAACGTGCTAAATTAGTAGCAAAATATGCTGAAAAAAGAGCAGCACTTAAAGCAGCCGGCGATTTTCAGGGTTTAGATAAACTACCTAAAGCATCATCACCGGTAAAATTGCACAACCGTTGCAAGCTAACCGGTCGCCCACGTGGTTATATGCGTCAGTTTGGTATTTCGCGCGTAACATTCCGCGAGATGGCACTGGATGGCAAAATACCGGGAGTAAAGAAAGCAAGCTGGTAAATACCAGGTAAAATACGAGTCAAGGTAAATTCAAAACATACAACAATATGTTTTGAATTTTTTTGTACCTTTGCGGCTCGAATTTTAAAACGAATTAACCGATGGAAGGTCGCCCCGGATGTTACGGGAAGGAAACCACCATCATAATCAATAAAAATGAATACAGATCCAATCGCAGATTATCTTACAAGAGTAAGGAATGCTATTAAAGCCAACCATAGGGTTGTTGAAATTCCTGCATCAAATCTGAAAAAGGAAATCACTAAAGTGCTTTTCGAAAAAGGTTACATTGCTAATTTTAAGTTTGAGGACAACGGCCCTCAAGGCAGCATCAAAGTTGCTTTGAAGTACCACCCGATAACTAAGATTTCTGCTATACGCAGCATTTCTCGTATTAGTAAACCAGGTTTGAGGAAATACGCCGGTATGGATACCCTGCCGCGTGTATTAAATGGTTTAGGTATCGCCATCTTATCGACTTCTAAAGGTGTAATGACCGATAAAGAAGCTCGTACCCAGAATGTGGGTGGCGAAGTTTTATGCTACGTATATTAATAGGAGGAAATTAAGCAATGTCAAGAATAGGAAAAGCACCTATAGCAATAACCGCCGGCGTAACTGTTACCGTATCTGCAGAAAATGTAGTTACCGTAAAAGGCCCTAAAGGCGAATTGCAACAGGCAGTTGATAGAGATATCATCATTGAGCAAGAAGGCGACCAGTTGCTGGTTAAACGCCCGTCAGACCAAAAACGCCACAAAGCGTTGCACGGTTTGTATCGCTCGTTGTTAAACAACATGGTTGTTGGCGTAACCGAAGGCTACAAAATTCAGCAAGAATTAGTAGGTGTGGGTTACCGTGCAACAAACACAGGCAACACTTTAGATCTGGTGCTGGGTTATTCTCACCACTACGTATTTGAATTGCCGCAAGAAATTAAAGTTACAACCACTGCTGATAAGGGTAAGAACCCAACCATCATCCTGGAATCTAACGATAAACAATTGATTGGCCAGGTAGCAGCGAAAATCCGCTCGTTACGTACGCCAGAGCCTTACAAAGGTAAAGGTATCAAGTTTGTTGGCGAAGTATTGAGAAGAAAAGCAGGTAAATCAGCATCTAAAAAATAAGCGCCATGAAATTATCAAGAAGAGACAGGATTAAAAAAGGCATACGTAAACGCCTTTCAGGATCAACAGCACGCCCTCGCTTATCTGTTTTCAGAAGCAACAAAGGCATCTACGCTCAAATTATTGACGACGTTAGTGGCAAAACCTTAGTATCAGCATCTTCATTATCAAAAGATTTTGTTGCAAGCGGCTCTACTAAGTCAGATCAATCTGTAGCTGTAGGCAAACTGGTAGCCGAGAAAGCTATCGCGGCAGGTATCGTAGATGTAGTGTTTGACAGGAATGGTTATTTGTACCACGGCCGTGTTAAATCACTGGCTGAAGGTGCACGTGAAGGTGGTTTAAACTTTTAATCGAAACAGGAAATGTCAACAATCAACATAAAAAGAGTAAAAACCAGCGAGATCGAATTAAAAGATCGCCTGGTAAGCATACAACGTGTAGCCAAAGTAACCAAAGGTGGCCGTACATTCAGCTTTTCTGCTATCGTAGTAGTAGGCGATGAAAACGGTGTTGTAGGTTACGGTTTGGGCAAAGCAAAAGAAGTTACCGAAGCAATTGCAAAAGGTATAGATGATGCTAAGAAGAACCTGGTAAAGGTTCCAATCATTAACAACACTATCCCTCACGATCAGATAGGTAAATTCAGCGGTGGTTTCGTTTACATCAAACCAGCAGCAAACGGTACCGGCGTTATAGCAGGTGGCGCGATGCGTGCTGTGTTAGAGAGTGCCGGTGTACACAACGTATTGGCAAAATCAAAAGGATCGTCAAACCCGCACAACGTGGTTAAGGCAACCGTATCTGCATTATCGCAATTACGCGATGCTCACACGGTAGCTCAACAGCGCGGTATCAGTTTAGGTAAAGTATTTAACGGATAATCAGCCATGTCGAAAATTAAGATCACACAGATAAAGAGCGTTATCGACAGAACCGAGCGCCAGAAAAAAACTGTTGAGGCCCTGGGCCTTAAAAAAATTAACCACAGTGTGGAAGTTGAAGCCACTGCAGCTATTATAGGTATGGTACGTAAAGTAAACCACCTGGTAGCGGTAGAAAATATTTAATATCATGAATTTAAGTAATCTTAAACCTGCAGAAGGTTCTACTAAAAATAGAAAAAGAATTGGCCGTGGTACAGGTAGTGGCCGTGGCGGTACATCAACCCGTGGCCACAAAGGTGCGGGTTCACGTTCGGGTACATCTACCAAGGTAGGTTTCGAAGGTGGCCAGATGCCATTGCAACGCCGTGTACCTAAGGTTGGTTTTAAAAACCCTAACCGCGTAGAGTATGTTGGTGTAAACCTTGATGTATTGCAAGCTTTAACTGAAAAGTATTCGTTATCAACAGTTAACTTCGATATATTGAAAGAACACGGTTTGGCATCACGTAACGACCTGATTAAGATTTTGGGCCGTGGCGAACTTAAAGCCAAGTTAGAAGTTACAGCACATGCATTTACTGCTACTGCACAAAAAGCTATCGAAGCAGCCGGCGGAACCATTGTAAAGTTATAATTTTCGATGAAGAAATTTTTCACCACATTATCCAATATCTGGAAAATTGAGGATCTAAGAGTGCGTATAACCAACACACTCTTATTTCTTTTAATATATCGTATTGGTTCGTTTATAGTGTTGCCTGGCGTAAACGCAGCAACGCTTGATACTGCTAAAGCAAAAGAGGGCCTTGTAGGCTTGCTTAATATGTTTGCAGGAGGTTCGTTCTCACGTTCGTCCATCTTTGCGTTGGGCGTAATGCCTTACATTTCGGCCTCTATCGTGGTGCAACTTTTAGGCATAGCGGTACCTGCCGTTACTAAAATGCAAAAAGAGGGTGAAAGCGGCCGTAACAAGCTGAATCAGATGACCCGCTATCTAACCATAGCAATCACTGCTTTGCAGGCTATCGGTTATCTTAAATCGCAGATTACCGGCGAACCACTGATACCTAACCCGTACTTTATTGTACTTAACGTATTCGTGTTAACTGCAGGTACGCTATTTGTAATGTGGCTGGGCGAGAAAATCACCGATAAAGGTATTGGTAACGGTATATCGCTTATCATCATGACAGGTATCATAGCGCAGCTGCCTGCAGCATTCGCTACCGAGTTCCAGTCACGTACCAGCGGCCCAGGTGGTTTGATTACCTTCATCGTGGAAATCGTAGCGCTTTTGGGCGTGGTTATGTTTACCATCCTCATCGTACAGGGTACACGTAAAATTGCCGTGCAGTACGCAAAACGTATCGTAGGTAACAAACAGTACGGTGGCGTACGCCAGTATATACCTTTAAAGGTAAATGCTGCGGGCGTAATGCCAATCATCTTTGCCCAGGCATTGATGTTCATCCCGGCTACTGTTGCCCAGTTTTTCCCTAACGCTGCATCAAACGGTATATTGATAGCATTATCTAATATCAACTCATGGGAGCATAACCTGGTATTTGCTATACTGATCATTCTGTTCACGTATTTCTATACAGCTATTACGGTTAACCCTAAGCAAATGAGCGATGATATGAAAAAGAACGGCGGCTTTATACCGGGTGTTGCACCAGGTAATGCTACCACTACTTTCATAGATGAGGTTATATCTAAGATAACATTGCCGGGTTCTATCTTTTTGGCCATCGTAGCGGTTATACCGTCGTTGGCTAGTATGGTAGGAGTAAGCAGCTTGTTTGCAAGGTTCTTTGGCGGCACGTCGCTCATTATCCTTGTAGGTGTTGTGTTAGATACTTTACAGCAGATAGAAAGCCATTTATTGATGCGTCATTACGATGGGTTGATGAAGACCGGCAGGATCAAAGGCCGTTCAGGCGTGCCTACAGCTGCAGGTACTACGCCCACTGCTATCTAATATACAGCATGTCGAAAATCATTTATAAGTCTGTTGAACAAATAGAGCTGATAAGAGAAAGTTCGTTACTTGTTTCTAAAACACACGGGGAAATAGCTAAGGTTATAGGCCCCGGTGTTACAACCCTCGAATTAAATAAACTTGCCGAAACCTTTATCCGCGACAACGGTGGGGTTCCGGCATTTTTAAACTATAACGGTTTCCCCTATTCTTTATGCATTTCGCTTAACGATCAGGTGGTACATGGCTTCCCTGGAAAAAAACCTTTGGTTGAGGGCGATCTGGTATCAGTTGATTGCGGTGTGGTATTGAATAAATACTACGGCGATTCGGCGTTTACATTTGCTATTGGCGAGGTTGACGAGAAAACGCAAAAACTGATGCGCGTAACCCGCGAGTGTTTGGATTTGGGTGTAGCTAAGGCCGTAGCTGGCATGCGTATAGGCGATATAGGCCACGCGGTGCAAGAGCACGCCGAGAAGAACGGGTTTGGTGTGGTACGTGAACTGGTTGGCCACGGTGTAGGCACACGCCTGCACGAGAAGCCTGAGGTACCTAATTACGGCAAACGCGGTTCGGGGATTAAACTGGAAGAGGGGATGGTAATTGCTATTGAGCCAATGATTAACGCAGGCCGCGCCGGCGTTAAGTTTTGGGACGATGGCTGGACCGTATCAACCAGCGACAAAAAACCATCCGCACATTACGAGCATACGGTAGCCGTAAAAAAAGGACAACCAGACGTTTTATCGACGTTTTCGTACATTGACGAAGTTTTGAAAAATAAAAATAATAATTAAAATATTTTTATTAATTTTGCATCCCGTTTTGGGGGCAGATAATTAAGTAATAATCAGTAAAATATGGCAAAACAATCCTCGATTGAGCAAGATGGTACAATTCGCGAAGCATTATCCAATGCGATGTTTAGAGTTGAACTTGAAAACGGTCACGAGATTATTGCGCATATATCGGGCAAAATGCGTATGCACTACATTAAAATCCTTCCTGGCGACAGGGTAAAACTGGAGATGAGCCCGTATGATTTAACAAAAGGAAGAATAACCTACAGATATAAATAATAAACGAGATGAAAGTTAGAGCATCCATTAAAAAACGCAGCGCTGATTGCAAAATCATCCGCCGTAACGGGAAACTTTATGTGATAAACAAAAAGAATCCTAAATACAAACAGCGTCAGGGATAATAAAAGAAAAGTGTAATAGTCCGTACAACGGTGGCCCGCCGTTCGGTATTACGTAAAACAAAAAAACAAACATGGCAAGGATTTCAGGTATTGATTTACCAAAAAACAAAAGAGGTGTAATAGGTTTAACTTACATCTACGGAATAGGCCGCTCTACTGCAGCGGAAATTTTGAAACAAGCAGGTATTGATGAGAGCGTTAAAGTTCAGGAATGGAATGATGAGCAGTTGACTGCCATCCGTACCATCATCAACGATCAGATAAAGGTAGAAGGCTCACTTCGTTCGGAAGTTCAGCTTAACATCAAACGTTTAATGGATATAGGTTGCTACCGTGGTACCCGTCATCGTAAAGGTTTACCGTTACGTGGCCAGCGCACCAAAAACAACTCACGTACCCGTAAAGGTAAACGTAAGACTGTTGCTAACAAAAAGAAAGCTACTAAATAGTAAGTGATTAGTGACTGGAGAGTAGAGTTTAGTTAACAGCTGCTTTATTTAAAACTCACTAGGAATATAAAATTATAACAAATGGTTAATGGGTCCGAATTAGAAATCACTAATTCAGTAATTCACTAACTCAATAATTAAGAAAATGGCTAAAGCTAAAAAAGTAACCAAAAAACGCATTGTTATTGTTGAGTCAGTTGGCGAAGCACACATCAATGCAACTTTCAACAACATCATCATTACCCTTACCAACAAAACCGGCCAGGCTATTTCATGGTCTTCGGCAGGTAAAATGGGTTTCAAGGGTTCTAAAAAGAACACCCCTTACGCTGCCGGCCAGGCTGCTGCCGATTGCGGTAAAGTAGCTTATGATTTAGGCTTGCGTAAAGTAGAGGTATTTGTAAAAGGCCCGGGTTCTGGCCGTGAAAGCGCTATCCGTACCCTGCAAACTACAGGTATCGAGGTTACTACCATCAGGGATATTACGCCGCTTCCGCACAACGGTTGCCGCCCATCAAAACGTAGAAGAGTTTAATTCACTAAATTTT
This sequence comes from Mucilaginibacter sp. P1_D10, assembly GCF_056406215.1. NCBI lineage: Bacteria > Pseudomonadati > Bacteroidota > Sphingobacteriia > Sphingobacteriales > Sphingobacteriaceae > Mucilaginibacter > Mucilaginibacter sp. P1_D10. Next base: position 247,165 of record NZ_JBFUAP010000010.1, read on the forward strand.
TAAAGCTAAGATTCGGCAGCTACAGGTTGCACGATACTTTAAAACACACAAATAATGGCAAGATATACAGGCCCAAAATCAAAAATCGCACGTAGGTTCCGCGAGCCAATCTTCGGCCCGGACAAGGCATTGGAAAGAAAAAACTACGGACCAGGTATGCACGGTGCTTCTAAAAGAAGAGGAAAGCAATCTGAGTACGCAGTACAGTTAATGGAAAAACAAAAAGTTAAATACACTTACGGTGTATTAGAGCGTCAGTTCGAAAACTTATTCCACACTGCATCAGCTAAAGAAGGCATCACAGGTGAAAACTTGTTGAAATTTTTAGAGGCACGTTTAGATAACGCAGTTTACCGCTTAGGTATTGCGCCTACCCGTTCTGGTGCACGCCAGTTGGTTGGCCACAAACACATTACCGTAAACGGTAACGTAGTAAACATTGCATCTTACCAGTTAAGGGCAGGTGACGTTATCGCAGTACGCGAAAAATCAAAATCTCTTGAAGCCATAACCACTTCGGTTGCCGGCCGCAAGATCAATAAATACAGCTGGTTGGAGTGGAACGCTGCCGAATTAACAGGTAAGTTCTTAAACTACCCTAACCGCGATGAGATACCTGAAAACATTAAGGAAAACCTTATTGTGGAGTTGTACTCAAAATAAGAATTAGATATGAGATTGGAGATATGAGATTTGAGATTAGGTTCGCAAATCCCATATCTCAATTTTTAGTTTATAACATTTACAATTATAGGCGGTTTGGATTATAGGATATGTTGAGGGTGCGGTTTTATTCTCACATCTCATATCTCGCATCTCAAATCTATTATTAAACAAACAATAAACCCAAGATATAAATGGCAATTTTAGCATTTCAAAAACCAGACAAGGTTATCATGCAGAAATCGAATGATTTTGATGGCACGTTTGAGTTTCGTCCGTTAGAACCAGGCTTCGGTGTAACCATTGGTAATGCTCTGCGTCGTATCTTACTTTCTTCATTAGAAGGTTATGCTATTACATCAGTACGTATCTCTGGCGTAATGCATGAGTTCTCAACCATCAAAGGCGTGGTTGAAGATGTTACCGAGATAATCCTGAACCTGAAACAAGTGCGTTTCAAGAAAACAGGCGAATCGGGCGATAATGAGAAAATATTTGTGATCATTAACGGCCAGGATGCTTTCAAAGCAGGCGATGTTACCAAGTTTTCAAACAACTTTACTATACTGAACCCTGACCTTGTTATCTGTAACATGGATTCATCGGTAACGCTCGAAGTTGAGCTTACTGTTGCTAAAGGCCGCGGTTACATCTCTAACGAGGAAAACAAAAACCCTGATGCAAACGTAGGTGTGATAGCTATTGATTCTATCTTCACCCCGATAAAGAACGTTAAGTACACGCTTGAAAACTACCGTGTAGAGCAAAAAACGGATTATGAAAAACTAATCCTTGATATCTCTACCGATGGTTCTATCCACCCGGAAGATGCGTTAAAGCAGGCTGCTAAAATCCTTATCCAGCACTTCATGCTGTTCTCTGATGAGAACATGATGCTTGAAGCACAGGCTAAAGAAGAAACTAAAGAAGTTGACGAAGAAATTCTTCACATGCGTAAGATCCTTAAAACCGAATTGGTTGATTTGGATCTGAGCGTACGTGCTTTGAATTGCTTAAAAGCTGCAGATATCCGCAGCCTGGCCGATTTAGTTTCTTACGATGTTGCGGATATGCTTAAATTCAGGAACTTCGGTAAGAAATCTTTAACTGAAATTCAGGACTTGGTAAAATCAAAAGGCTTATCTTTTGGTATGAACCTGGCTAAATTTAAGTTAGACGAAGAATAATATTATTGAAAAGAGGTTAAAGATTTTAGATAATCTTTAACCTCTTTTCATTTCATAACAACGGGTATTGATTGCTGGTGACCAATCTCTTGCCTTTAACTAACTGATCACTAACATCGGCATAATTCCGAGGGCTTGACGATAACACGCCGCCCAACGGTATGCACGTGCCATAACAAAAAAAACAAATGAGACACGGTAAAAAAGTAAACCATTTAGGCCGCACCGACAGCCACCGCAAAGCGATGTTGGCTAACATGGCCTCTTCGCTTATCCTACACAAGCGTATTACAACAACCTTAGCAAAAGCAAAAGCTTTGCGCGGTTATGTTGAACCTTTATTAACAAAATCAAAAAGCGATACTACGCACTCACGCCGTACCGTATTTAGCTACCTGCAGGATAAAGAGGTAGTTGGTATGCTGTTCCGCGAAGTTGCTGAGAAGATTGCTAACCGCCCGGGTGGTTACACACGTATAGTTAAGTTAGAGAACCGTTTGGGCGATAACGCCGAGATGGCCATCATCGAGCTGGTAGATTACAACACCGTTTACGGTAACGATACTGCTGCTAAGCCAGAGAAGAAAGCAACCCGTCGTCGTGGTGGCGCTTCAAAAGCAAAAGCACCTATCGAGGTTGCCCCGGTTGCTGAAGCACCTGTTGCAGAAGCTGCACCAGAAGCACCTGCTGCTAACGAAGAAAACGCAGAAAAAGGCGAATAATTCAGCTTTTACTGATATTGAAAACGGCTTCCGATATTTCGGAAGTCGTTTTTTTTTGTGTGCGCCCGGCACGGGCGCAAGCTATAGGGTGAGAGTCCCGAACGCGCCTTGATAGTGGGAAGCGTTAACCAAAAGCAAGGGTGTCGTGGGTGACTGCGAATCTGAAGGAAGCTGGCGGTAAATCTCTGGCCTGACG